>JAZQDF010000025.1:0-6154 GCA_045546635.1 Eubacteriales bacterium | reverse complement strand
CGCGTTGCTCGAATCAGAGCCCCCTCTCGGAGGGAGCCTTCTTACCTTGCCAAAGTCTGTATTTGCGAAAGGCTCCCAACCCGAGATCCCTCAGGCGTTGGTATAGTCCTCGGGAAATATCAGCGATTTCGGGATGACAGATTAGCGGGCTCATATAAAAGCGAAAGAGACTACTAATAGCCTCTTTTTATTTGTTTCTTAACTTTTTGTATGTTGCTCTTAACCTTTATGTGCTGTTTTTTGTTCGCTCTTATCTGTCATATTATTTTTTTAAAAAAAGAGACTACCCCGTTTGAGACAGCCTCTTTTTATCATTCTGCATTCTGCATTTTGCACTCCGCATTCTGCATTCTGCACTCCGAATTCTGCATTCTGCATTCTGCATTCTGCATTTTGCATTCTGCGTTCTGCATTCAAGCTTATCGTGCCAGCCTATGATCCTTCCCCTCGAAGGGCATAATCTTAGCACCGCTGCCGATGATACGGGAGTAGATGCGATCCTCGTACTTGCGGGCAAGCTCCTCGGGTGAGAGGTTGGTAGATATGATCGTAGCCAGCCCCTTGTTCTGTCTTGTGTTCAGCAGATTAAAGATGGTGGCAAGGGTAAACTGATTGGAAAACTCGGTACCCAGGTCGTCGATTATCAGAAGGGTGCAGTCGAAATACTTGTCCGAGCGATTTTCCTCCTGGCCGTAGTTGCTTCTGAAGCGGTCGGCCTCAAAATCCGACAGAATATTCTGGGTAGAGTCGTATACCACGTCGTAGCCCTGGTGAATAAGTGCTCCTGCAATGGCGGTGGTGATGTGAGTTTTTCCCGTACCCGTAGGGCCGATAAGCAGTAAATTATCCTTACGCTTGGCAAAATCCCGGACGTAATTCTTCGCCATTGCGAGAATCATAGTCATACGCTCCTTCACCTTCGGATCGTAGGAATAGCACTCCAGGTCAAAGTTGTCAAAGGACTGTACGTCGAGCAGTCTGCCCATACCCGACTCAGCAATACGCTCGCGGATGATGATTTCCTTAAGGCAGCGGCACATTCTCGTGTCAACGTAGCCCGAGTCCGAGCATTCGGGGCAGTAATACTTCACCTCGGTATAGTCCTCGGGGTAACCGAGGCTTACGAGTATCTCGCGGCGGCGTGCCTGCAGCCTTGTATTACGCTCTCTGATAGCGGCAATATCTCCACCCTCAAGTGCGGCCTTGAAAACGAGGATGCCCGTCTTGGTAAGCTCGGCGTCGATGCGGCTTATCTCCTCACTCTGATTGCGGACAAGCTCGTTGCGAAGGTCGGCATCCCTGCGTGCCTTCTTTCTTCTCGCCTCGATCTCGGCTCTTGCCATCTCGTGAATTTTACGGTCGGTCATTTATCTGTCCTCGCTCCCCTCGTTATTTTCCTCGCCAAAGCTCCTTGCCACAGCGTCGGCAAAGGCCTCGTTAATGTCAAAATTGCCGTATCTCGGTGTCTCGGGGGTGGATTTGGAAGCACGTCTGCTACCCGAGGCAGCCTTCTCGGCCGTCTTCTTCGCCCTGTCCTGCTCCACCTTCTCACGGCAGTCGCTGACCGTACGGCAGCCCGCCTCATACCAGGCGGTAAGCACGCTGTCTATATAGCGAAGGTCGCCGCGGCCGCTTCTGGTATTAAGCACCGCAAGATCGTAGGCCTCGCTTACTATAGCAACCGAATAGCCGAATTCCTCCGACCATTTCTTGAAATATCTCTTCTCAACCGCCGACAGAGTTCTGCCGTAGATACCGAGCAGGCGGCGGTATTCCCACTCCGCACCGGTGGTAGACTCCAGCTCGGATATGTATCCTTCAAGTTCCTCTACGCTGTCATATCCCTTGCCCGAGAGCTTTATCGCCTCGTCGCGAAGCCTCTTCACCGTAAGGCAGCCGCGGTGGGCCAGATGTGCCGCAAGAGTCACCACGTACTCGGGCGTAAGGCCGTACTGCGTAACAAGCCCCACGAGATCCTTAACGTCGCCGTTGGGAAGACAGGGCTGATTCATTAGCGTAGCACACTCGTCGATCATAGATTTAAGATGCTCGTCACGGATGCTGTCGGCGACCTCTACCGACGGCTTCTCCTCTATCTCACCGCGAAGGACACGCTGATCAAACTCCTCGGTAATAGTAGGCTCGCCGTTATCGGGGCAGATAATTCCCGATGCCTCCCACAGTGCCAGAGCGGCCCTGCATCTCGGGGCAGAGGTCTTGGCAGCCGAGGCAAGCTCGTCTATACTACCCGCCTCGCCCGAAAGCTCTATAAGAGCCATCAGTACGCGAAGCTCCTCTGCCGAGGACTCGTAGAAGGCGGGATTGCCGATAACCCTGACGGTGCTGATGCGATATTTAACCGTCGACATTACCGTCCTCCTCATTCGTGGTCTTGATCGCATAGCAGAGATGCATAAGCGAGTCGCCGAGGTGGATGTTCTCAACGACGGTGGGGGGCTCAAGCTTTATCTCGGTGTTCGCAAAATTCCATATACCCCTGACACCCGCACGGGCGAGAGTCATTGCCACGCTGTAGGCCGCATCCTTCGGAACGGTAAGCACGCCGATAGAAACGCCCTCACGCTGACAGAAATCGAAAAGCTCGTCTATATGATATACGGGAATACCGTAGATCTCGGTACCGATAATGCTCTCGTCAATATCGAACATAGCGAGCCTGGTAACGCCGCGGCGTGAGAACATACGCGTCGCCGCAAGGGCACGGCCAAGATTACCCGCACCGCAGATAACGGCGGTATAGCCCTGGGTAACGCCGAGCAGCTCGCTTATCTTTGCATAAAGATGCTTTATGTTATAACCGTAGCCCTGCTGACCGAAGCCGCCGAAGCAGTTAAGGTCCTGTCTGATCTGGGATGCGGTAACGTTCATAATCTTCGACAGCTCCGCACTTGAGATACGAAGTCTGCCCTCGGCAAGAAGCTCGCCGAGATATCTGTGATAGCGTGGCAGTCTTTTGATGACCGCGTCGGGCACGATCGCCCTCACGCCATCCTTATTCTTAAGCTCGAAGGTGCCTTTTACCTTATCAATGCTTTCCATAGTTAGCTTTCACTCCTCTGTATACTGTCAAGTGCACTGGCGTTAAGCGTAGAATCTGCCACGGCACCGTTTTTATATTCATAATATCCCTGCACGCCGATCATTGCCGCGTTGTCACCGCAAAGTGCGACCGAGGGTATAAACAGCCTTACCTTATGCTTTTTCGCCACCTCGGACAGCCTCTGCCGAAGGTGAGAGTTTGCCGCCACGCCGCCCGCCATACACAGATCGTGGTCGGGATACCTGTCGAGGGCCGCCGACAGCTTCTTTGCCACCGCCTCCACAGCCTCGTAGGTATATCTTGCGGCGAAGAGGGGACGGTCGATCTCCCTGTCGGTCTGCTCGTAGCGGTGAAGCAGGTTTATAGCCGCGGTCTTAAGTCCCGAGAAGGAGAAATCAAGGCTGCCGTCCGAAAGTGCGGGCGAGGGCAAAGCCATCTCTCTGTCGCGATAGGCGTCGCTCTTCTTATATTTCGAGTAGAAATTGACCTCGTCACCCGTAGCCTTGATAAATCCCTCTCTCGCAAGGGCGTCAAAGCCCCGTCCCGCAGGATAGGGTATTCCGATAAGCCTGCCTATCTTGTCGAAGGATTCGCCGATGGCGTCGTCACGGGTGGTGCCTATCATATAAAGCTCGGTATAGCTCTCCACGCGGTAGATTGCCGTATGTCCGCCCGAGGCGGCAAGAGCAATGAAGGGGGGCCTCGGTGCTCCCCCATCCGAAAGATAGCAGGAGGCGATATGCCCCTTTATATGATCCACGGCAACGAGAGGAATGCCGTTTGCCGCCGCAAGTGCCTTCGCAAAATTAACGCCAACCAGCAAGGCTCCGATAAGTCCGGGATTTGCCGTCACGGCAATAAGATCAATATCCGCAAGGGTGAGCCCCGCCTCATCAAGTGCCTCGTAGGTGATGCGTGAGATGGCCTCGGTATGAGCCCTGCTGGCGATCTCGGGCACTACGCCGCCGTAAAGACGGTGGGTGTCGACCTGGGATGCGATAATATTCGATTTTACCTCAAAGTCCCCTGTGTCCGTGACGGCAACGACGGCCGCACTCGTCTCGTCGCAGGAGCTTTCAAAAGCCAATACGTTCATATAAACTCCGTTAAAAAATACAAAAAATTACTGGTTGATCAGCATAACGACGGCATCGTCATCAGGATTCTGATAATAGTTCTCCCTGATGCCCTCCTCGTTGAAGCCGAGATGACGGTAAAGCTCTCTTGCGGCGGTGTTTTTCGACCTTACCTCAAGGAACACCGTCTTAACCCCGCATTCAAGCTCGGCATCAAGTGCATAGGTCAGCAGCATATTACCAACCCCGCCCCGACGCTTGTCCTCCCGTACGGCAATGCGGTATACCTCGGCCTCGGGCGGTATCTTCTGCCCGATTATGTAGCCGACGGGCTCGCCGTCAAGAAGGGCGGTATAGCACATACCAATGTGAGAGGATATATAGGAAAGTATATCCTTTTCGCTCCAGGGATCGCCGAAAATGGCAGCCTCCATCCCGGCAATTGCCGAGGCGTCCTCGGGGCGTGAGCGTCTTATCTCCATATTAAATATCTCCTGCTATCGACCTGATAAACTCGCGAAGCTCCTCTGCCGTTTCGGGATGCTGAAGCCCCCTTACGATATTCGCCTTAAGGAAGCCGATCTTGGAGCCCAGGTCAAAACGCTCGCCCTCAAACTCAAGGGCCATAACGCCGCTGCTCTGTGCGACCGCTCGGATGGCGTCGGTAAGCTGATATTCGCCTCCCGCACCCGGCTCAAGACTGTCGATAATATCAAAAATATCGGGTGTGAGCAGGACTCTGCCGAGAATAGCAAGGTTAGAGAACTCCTCGCCCGCCCTCGGCTTCTCGATCATATCGCTGCAGAGACTGAGTCCCTCCTCGTCGGTGGGCTCGACCTTCAGCGAGCAATAGCGGGAAAGATGGGCGGGATCCACCGCCTTTACACCCACGACGGGCCTTTCATACCTTTCATACACGTCAATAAGCTGACGGCAGACGGGACGGTCGGAAAAGATAACGTCGTCACCGTAAAGCACAAGGAAGGGCTCGTCCCCAACGAAGCCTCTGGCTCTGCCGACGGCGTGACCGAGTCCGCGTGTCTCCTTTTGTCTTATAAAGTAGACGTTTGCCATATCGGCAATACGGCGAAGTGCCGCCACGTCCTCTGCCCTGCCCTTCTCGAGAAGGGCGGCCTCGTATTCGGGCGAGAGATCAAAGATGCTCTCCATAATCTCCTTGCCGCGATTAGTGATAATAAGAATATCGGTAATGCCGCTGCTCGCCGCCTCCTCTACCAGATGACAGATGGCGGGCAGATCCACGATGGGCAGCATCTCCTTACACACCGCCGCCGACACGGGCAGCATTCTGGTGCCGAGCCCCGCCGCAGGAATAATAGCCTTCGTGATTTTCTTCATAGCGTCCTGATCTCCTTCCTTTTCGGGATACCGATTACTTTTCCCCGTCCTCCGAGCCTGCATTTTCCTTCCTCTCTGCATTTATCTGCTCGAGGAATCTCGCGATCTTGGCACCGTGCTCGATAGAGCCGTCCTTCACGAAGCGAAGCTCGGGTGTGATCCTCAGATTAAGTGCTACCGCCAGGTGATGACGAAGCATTCCCGTGCATTTCTTAAGTCCCAGCAGAGCCTCGGCAGAATCTCCCATACAGGAGAAATACACCGTGGCGTTGCGAAGGTCGGGAGCAACCTCAGCCCTGGTGATGCTGACGAAATTGTCGATGACCTTCGGCTCGCGTACCTCACGCAGGGCCACCGCGAGCTCCTGTGCCACGGCGTCGTGTATTCTTCCTCTTCTGTAATTTGCCATTTTTCCTTTTTCCTTTCGTTTTAAGCCGTCTGCGGCTCCTTTCCGACCGCGGCACAAGGCTCAGGTCGAAATATATCCTACCGCACCGCTCTCGCGACGCGGACTTATTTTCTTCATCATTTCCACAGCACCCACGTGGGCGGGGCTGATTATTCTGACACCGGGAAGCCTCCCCGAGATCTCACCCATCAGATGAGAAAAATGAGTACAGCCGAGTATCAAGTCGGAGGCCAAGCGGTCTTAGGAAGA
>JAZQDF010000024.1:0-3623 GCA_045546635.1 Eubacteriales bacterium | reverse complement strand
ATTTTTTTAAAATATTTTTTTATATATAATTATATTAATTAAATTGTAGGAAAAATCTTGACTAAAGTCGGGAAATAGGATATAATTTATCCAGTATTAATAAGGAGAGTTCTATGAAGATCGTTATACTCGACAGAGCATCGCTCGGCGATGATACCCCTATTTCCTGCCTTTCTGAATTCGGCGAGGTGGTCTTTTACGATCACAGCACGTGCGATGAGGCAATTGCCCGTTCCTCCGATGCAGAGGTAATAATTATTAATAAAGTCAGGATTACTCGCACTTTGATGGAGGCTGCGAAAGGGCTGAAGCTCGTTTGTGTTTTTGCCACGGGATACGACAATATTGACATCGCCGCCGCAAGAGAGCTTGGTATAGCCGTCTGCAACGTTCCGGGCTACTCCACCGACAGTGTCACGCTCTTTACCGTCTCTACCGTTCTGGCACTTTGCTCTCATATAATTGAATATAACGCCTTTGTGAAGAGCGGAGAATATACCGCATCAGGTATGCCGAACAGACTCACGCCAGTCTGCCACGATCTGTCGGGCAAAACCTGGGGAATAGTTGGCTACGGTAACATCGGACGTTCGGTCGGCAGGGTAGCCGAGGCACTCGGTGCAGAGGTTATTGTATATAAGCGTAATCCTGTATCCGATGCCGTCTGCTGTGATATCGACACTCTCTGTCGTAAAAGCGATATAATCACCCTCCATTGTCCGTTGAATGATGAATCACGAGGCCTGATAGACGCCCGCCGCCTCTCAATGATGAAGTCCTCCGTTATCTTAGTCAACGAGGCACGAGGAGCCGTTCTTGATGAAGAGGCAGTTACGAATGCCATCGAGCAGGGCAGGATCTCCGCCTTTGGCTGTGACGTTTATTCGGTAGAGCCGTTTGGAGCAGAGCATCCATACAACAGAATTATGCATCTTCCGAACGTGATTCTTACCCCCCACGCGGCCTGGGGATCATTCGAGGCGAGGAAGCGTTGCATCAACATAATTGCCGATAATATAAGAGCTTTCAGAAACGGAAAAATGTTAAATCGCGTAGATAAATAAGGGCAGAAAACGGAGCTAAGCAAAAACTTAACTCCGTTGCTTTTTTCATTAAGTAATAATGATCAGCCTCTGTCAACTACGATCACACAGTAGCAATTCTCGCGTTTTGCACGCACGGCGGAGGAGATCCTTTCTCTGACCTCACCCTCGCTCATCGGATGATCGAAGGGAAGCACCACGTCGAATATCATATTGGTGTGTGTCTGGCCGACCACCACTCTGAAATCGTGTATGGGCAGATCAAGCTCGCACTCCTTCATTGTGTCAATAAGGAAGGCACGAAGCTCGGATACGTTTTCATCATCGGTTACGATAGGATCGAGATGGATAGTGCAAATGATATCCAATTCCTCGTTTATTCTACGCTCGGCATTGTCGATCATATCGTGAAGATAGTATATATCCTTCTTGCCGTCAACCTCTGCGTGTAACGAGGCCACGTACTTGTTTGGGCCGTAATTATGTACCAAAAGATCGTGTATACCGATAATGTCGGGGAACTGGGCAATAATTGCTTCAATAGCCTCCACGGTTTCGTCTACGGGGCCCTCGCCGATAAGAATATTCTTCGTTTCGTTAAGCAGCTTCAGACCGGCTATAATTATGGGTATAGAAACGATGATTCCGACTATAGCGTCAACTATCTGCCAATCGGTAAGCTTTATTATGATGGATGAAATAAGAACTGCAATGGTGGAGAAGGAGTCGCTGAAGGAATCGGCTGCGGCGGCAAGAACAACGGTTGAATCTATTCTTTTACCAATTCCTCGGTAGAACAGACCGAGCCAGAGTTTCAGTATTATAGACACAGTGAGAATGATAATGGTAACGGTTGTGATTTCGGTGCTTTTAACCTCGTTAAGACCCAGCAGGGTTTTGCCCGAGTTAATAAGCAGCTCTGCACCAACCAGCAGGATGATGAAGGATACGATCATCGATGCAATATACTCCAGCCTTGCGTGGCCGTAGGGGTGCTCCTTGTCGGCGGGCTTTGATGACAGCTTGAAGCTGATAAGTGTGATTACCGACGTGCCGGAGTCAGAGAGATTGTTGAAGGCATCAGCGATTATGGCCACCGATCCGGACAGCACTCCCGCTATTATCTTGATAGCAGCAAGAATAAAGTTGACTATTATTCCAATTACGCTTGAAAGAGTGCCGTAGGCCTTTCTGACCGAGGCATCCTGAATATTATCACTGTTTTTTATGAATATTTTTGCCAATAATTTTGTCATATAAGTTTACCTAAGCTATTTACTTTTTGTTTTTTATATGCTAAAATAATATGAATAAGAAAAAACGGAGCAGGTTTATGAGCTATAAAGAAATCAATCTCAGGGCGAAAACAGCCGAGACAGCAGTCACCGAGGTTATGTACGAGATAGCAAGTCTCAGGGCGGACGGCATCGGACTCCTTCGTATTAATATTATATATGAGGCAGGGGAGGAACTTGATACCGAGACCAAGCGTATTATTTCTCAGATAATAAAGCTGCTTAAGAATATGAAGCAGAAGGGGAGTATCCAGTTCTTTGCAACCG
The DNA here is from genome assembly GCA_045546635.1 of Eubacteriales bacterium. Taxonomy (GTDB): domain Bacteria; phylum Bacillota; class Clostridia; order Oscillospirales; family CAG-272; genus UBA1740. Next base: position 1,018 of record JAZQDF010000024.1, on the reverse strand, counting down.
AGGACAGCTTCCGCCTCTCTTCCACAGAGGTCGTCTTTCTGCAGAACAAATATCCCGCCATCTTCTCAGGACATCCCTCGCGTGAGGGCGAATCATTTGTTTTCGTAAAGCTCTGAGGTCATATTATTCGGGCTGTTATTTGATAGATATGCTACGGGGGTGTCGTTATTCTTTCGACACCCCCGAGGATATATTTAGAATTATTTTACGTTTGCATCCAAATAACGAACTACGTCGCCAACGGTAGTAAAGTTGTGAAGATCATCGTCCTCAATCTCAATATTGAACTTTTCCTCGCATACGAATACGAGATCGGCAAGCTCAAGCGAATTGATACCAAGATCGCCGGACAACTCTGCATCCATAGTGATGTCTTCAGCAGCAACGTGAAGCTCTTCAACAAGGAAATTCTTTAAAGTCTCAAACATATATACCCTCCTTTGCTTTTTTGGCGTTGCAACGCAACTATGTAATACTATACTATATTTTTTTGTTTTTGTCAAGCCTTTTTATCAAAAACCGTCTTTTTTGAGCATATATTGAACAAATGCTAATTATATATAGGACTTTTTGCGACAAATCGATAAAATAATTGACAAATCAAAAATAATATGATATTATTAATTAATGATTAAGTTTTACGGAGTAATTATGGGCATTTTAGCTTTGTTTAATAAGAAGAATACGCAGGATAGGGAATTTTGTCCTGAGAATATCGTTGGCAAGAGAGGTGTCGTTATCGAGGCTGTTGACAATACCTCGGGCTGCGGTCAGGTCAGGGTAAACGGTCAGAGCTGGTCGGCAAGGTCTGCTCGCGACGATGATCGGTTTGAGGTCGGCGATACTCTTAGAATAGTAGCCGTTGAGGGCGTAAGACTCGTTTGTGTCAAGGGATAAAGACGGGAATTTTATTTTTCAAAAAACTTTAAAAAAACTATTGACAAAACAAGAATCTTCTGTTATAATAATATCCGCTGTCAAGTGTGCCTTTAGCTCAGCTGGATAGAGCAACTGCCTT
>JAZQDF010000023.1:0-5050 GCA_045546635.1 Eubacteriales bacterium | reverse complement strand
GACCGCTTGGCCCTCCGACTTACTGTGACTACACCACCTATAGATCTCTTGGAAGATCGGATCACACAGCCTCAAATCAGTGGGCAAGCTCTGACGCGGGACATTGGAATCCTTGTGTGGATTGTGGGGCGGAGTGTAATTTCAGCAGCCACCTCCCCGGTCCCAAGCCCACCGTATCCACACCTCAGAAATGCACCGTGTGTGATTATATTATCGCTAACGCAGAGGGTATTACATTCATCAACTGTACAATGATGGGCAGCAACGTTTACGTTGATGTTCCCAACAGTCAGGACTCGTTTATCTGGTCGGAGATTATCAACCATGTTGGTAATAAGGGCTACGGCGTGTTCCTTGACTCTGCCTTGACAAATTCTGAGCAGGGAAGCTCGGTTACTCTTAACGAGGGAGACAACCTCTTCTATGTTCGCGACAATGCATCAAGCGATGTTTACAAGGTGAATATTTACAGAAACAAAATGTTCACGGTGACATTTGTCAGCCTTGGCAAGGTGGTCAGCACCCAGCAGGTTGAGGAGGGATACTGTGCAACCGTTCCTGCTCTCGATCGTCAAGGATACGTCTTATCCGATTGGGACGCCGACGTGTATTCGCCTGTAAGCTCTGACATCACCGCTAATGCGATCTGGTATCCTTATCCCAGTACGATGTACAGGGTGGAATACTACTTTGAGGACTTCGAGAGCGGTGAGTACGTTCTTGACGAGGGCTACTCCTATTACGGCTATGCCGAGACAGACTCTAAGGTCTCCGTTGCTCCTATGGAGTTTGAATATCATATATTCGATACTGCAAGGAGTAATAGCGTCGGTTTCGTTGCTCCCGACGGCAGTCTCGTATTGAGAATATATTATTCGTTAAAGACCTACACCGTAACCTTTGAGGGGAACGGTGGAAAGTATGTCAGTGGCGAGCTTGTGCAGAAGGTTAAATACGGCAAAGCCGCAACACCTCCTTTATTTGAGAGGGAAGGATATGGACTTGGCTCCTTTGGGCCTGATATATGGTATGTTACGCAGGATTTAACTGTCTCGGCAAAATGGAACGCCATCTTCCGCGTTGATGGAGAAAAGATTGCAGGCCTTACCTCTTACGGAAAGAGCCTCAGAGAGATCGTTATCCCCAGAGCTATTGACGGAGTTGATATTACAATTCTTGGCGGCACAGCCTTCTATCAGTGTACAAATCTGATACGCGTTGGATTTGCCGATGACAGCGTTGTAAGCACTATAGGCAACTACACCTTTATGGATTGCTATAATTTGGTGCAGGTTGAGTTACCCAAGAGCGTTACCAGCATAGGAATAAATGCCTTTATCTTCTGTTATAAGCTTTTTGAAGTATACAATTATTCGGATTTTGAGCTTATACCAGGCGAGGATGATCTGGAATCTAATCAAGAAAACGGATTCTTGGAGCTCTATGCAAAGCATGTGTATACATCTCCTGATATTCCTGCAAAGGTTTATGAGACCGAGGACGGCTTTGGTCTTTATCAGGATGGCGACGAGCTTCGTCTCCTTTATTACATAGGCGAAGCTCGGGATGCCATTGTTCCTTTGGGCGTTACGATTATTCACACATATGCTTTTTGCGATAGCGATGTAAGCTCCATTTATATATGTGACGGAGTTACCTCAATTGAGACCTATGCGTTTGATAATTGCAATTATCTTCAGAATTTGAGGATACCGTCCACTCTTGAAAAATATGAGAAGCAGGGCTCCACATTCCTGACAAGTCTTCAGGGAACAAAATATGATAATGGATATTATCTTGGAAACGAGGAGAATCCTTATCTGATCTTCTTTAAGTGTGCTGACACTGCAAAAAACACCTGTATAATTCACGAAAACACCGTGTTTATAGGAGATTCACCCTTCTATGTATATCCCGATGTTGCCTATATTGAAAGCATCGTTGTTCCGGAGGGCGTGGTTTCCTTGGGTGAAAACGCCTTTAGCAGATGTCCTCATCTCAAGACGATAAGTCTTCCGTCCACACTTCGCCGGGTAGATAGTTATTGCTTTAGCGGAGTCGGAGTGGAGGAGATCGTGTTTGAAAACGGCCTGGAATATATAGGTGTAAACGCATTCAACGATTGCAACGCCCTTAGGCGTCTTACAATACCTGCGGGTGTCATACTAAATGGATCCTTGTTCTCTTCGGGAGGCGAATCTCTTGAGTATGTAAGTGTGCCGGCACAGGCTATACTTGGGGTACCTAAAAGTCGCGTTAAAGAGATCGTGATAGTTGACGGAGATGAGATACCTTGTCAGGCGTTTATGAATGCTTTTGAGCTTGTTTCGGTCACTCTGCCCGATGGTATGAAGATAATAGGCGAGGAGGCATTCCATTACTGCCGAAAGCTTGAGCGAGTGAGTCTTCCTGATAGCATAGTCGAAATTGGTATGTATGCCTTCAGATATTGTGAAGCCCTTAAGGAAATAAGCCTTCCCGAGGGACTTGAGATTATTGGACGATGTGCTTTTGAATGCAGCGGAATTCAGGGAGAACTGGTAATTCCTTCATCTGTAAAACGTATTGAAAATCCATTTACCGGATGCGATAACCTTACGGGAATCAGATTTATCAGCACGACCGGCTGGGTTTATTATTCAGGCGATGATGCTTGGCCAAGCCACCCGATTGACGTCAGTGACCCGAAGGTTAATCTGGATAATATGATTCGCAATTACAGCCAGACGGAGTATTGGCTGAAGGAAGAAATCAAATAAAAAAATAGTAAACATTAGTTTTTGCTATTTACTTTTTCGAAAAATTGTGATATAATGCTTCTTTGAGAGAGCCTGTCCTTATAAAATGGGAGCTCTCGCGTATATTAATATATTAAATGTAATTAAAATTTTTATATGGAGGATAAACCAATGATAGAGAGAAGAAAAATTTCTATGGATGGTAATACGTCTGCGGCACACGTTTCCTATGCGTTTACCGAGGTTGCTGCCATCTACCCTATCACCCCTTCCAGCCCTATGGCGGAAGTAACCGACACCTGGTCCGCGTCGGATAAGAATATCTTTGGCGAGCCTGCCAAGAATATTCTCGGCCAGAACGTTAACGTTGTTGAGATGCAGTCCGAGGCAGGTGGAGCAGGTGCTGTTCACGGCTCTCTTGCAGCAGGTGCACTCACCACCACCTACACCGCATCCCAGGGTCTTCTTCTTATGATCCCCAATATGTATAAGATTGCGGGCGAGCTTCTTCCTTGCGTAATTCACGTTTCTGCAAGATGCGTTGCTTCCCACGCTCTTAACATCTTCGGCGATCACTCTGACGTGTATGCTTGCCGTCAGACCGGCTTTGCTATGATGGCCGAGACCAACGCACAGGAGATTATGGACCTCGGTGCAGTTGCTCACCTTGCTACCATCAAGGGCAGAGTTCCCTTCCTTAACTTCTTCGACGGCTTCCGTACCTCTCACGAGATTCAGAAGGTTGCTGCTTGGGACTACGAGGATCTCAAGGAGATGGTTGATATGGATGCTATCAAGGCATTCCGTGACAGATCTCTCAACCCCGAGACTCCTGCACTTCGCGGCTCTGCGGAGAACGGCGATATCTTCTTCCAGCACAGAGAGGCGTGCAACCCCTACTACGATGCACTTCCTGCAATCGTTGAGGAATATATGGATAAGGTTAACGCTAAGATCGGTACCAACTACAAGCTCTTCAACTACTACGGTGCACCCGACGCTGATCGCGTAATCGTAGCTATGGGCTCTGTTTGTGACGTTGCTGAGGAGGTAATCGATTACCTTAACGCAAACGGCGAGAAGGTTGGTCTTATCAAGGTTCGCCTTTACAGACCCTTCGTTGCTGCTAAGTTCGTTGAGGCTATTCCCGCAACCTGTAAGGTTCTGTCCGTTCTTGACAGAACCAAGGAGCCCGGCTCTCTTGGCGAGCCCCTTTACCTCGACGTTATCGCAGCTCTTAACGAGTGCGGCAGAAGCGACGTTAAGGTTATCGGCGGTAGATACGGTCTTGGCTCGAAGGACACCACTCCCGCGTCCATCTTCGCTGTATACGCTAACATGGCAGGCGAGCAGAAGAACCACTTTACCGTTGGTATCGTAGACGACCTCACCGGTCACTCTCTTACCGAGGTAGCAGCTCCCAACACCGCTCCCGTTGATATGATTCAGTGCAAGTTCTGGGGACTTGGCGGCGACGGTACCGTTGGTGCAAACAAGAACTCCATCAAGATTATCGGTGACCACACTGATAAGTTCATTCAGGCATACTTCCAGTACGACTCCAAGAAGACCTCGTGTATCACCATTTCCCACCTTCGCTTCGGTGACAGCCCCATCAAGTCCTCGTACTACATCAACAAGGCTGACTTCGTTGCTTGCCACAACAACGCATACCTCAACAAGTACGATATGATTTCCGACGTTAAGCCCGGCGGAACCTTCCTTCTTGACTGCCCCTGGACTGTAGAGGAGCTTGATGCTCACCTTCCCGCGTCGGTTAAGACCTATATCGCAAAGAACAACGTTAAGTTCTATATCATCAACGCTACCAAGATTGCTATCGACCTCGGTAACGCAAAGGTTAAGAACACCGTTCTTCAGTCTGCATTCTTCACTCTCGCAAAGATTCTTCCCATCGACGAAGCTATCGAGTATATGAAGAAGGCAGCTTACAAGTCCTATATCAAGAAGGGACAGGCTATCGTTGACCTCAACTATGCCGCAATCGATGCAGGTAAGGATGCTCTTACCGAGGTTGCAGTTCCCGCAGCATGGGCTAACGCAGGCGAGACCGCTCCCAAGGCAAAGGCTACCGGAAAGAGAGCCGACCTCGTTGACTTCGTTAACGATATCGTTGTTCCCGTTGGCAGAATGCAGGGTGACGCTCTTACCGTTGGAACCTTCGCAAAGTTCGCAGACGGTACCTTCCCCCAGGGCTCCGCAGCTTATGAGAAGCGTGGCGTTGCAGTAACCGTTCCCCAGTGGAACCCCGAGGCTTGTATCCAGTGTAACAACTGTGCGTTCGTATGTCC
>JAZQDF010000022.1:0-4922 GCA_045546635.1 Eubacteriales bacterium | reverse complement strand
GGCGACTATCCCGGAATGATACAGGTAAGTCCTACTCACTACGTAGCCTGCCACCTGTATGGAGAGGAGGAAGCAAATGGCTGATAAAAATAAAAAGGCTGCCGAGCAGCAGATAACCGATCCCAAGATCCTCGCCTACATCGAAGAGGACAAGAGGAACAAGGAGGAGTTTGCAAAGAGACGCGAGGAGGACTTTAAGGAGCCCTACGATCCCGACTGTATTCTTGAGGTAAGGCATATGCGTAAGACCTTCCCCATACAGAAGTCTCTGCTTGGTAAGGTACAGCGTGAGCTGGTTGCGGTTGACGACGTGTCCTTCAAGCTTCACGCGGGTGAGACGCTTGGCATCGTTGGCGAGTCGGGCTGTGGAAAGACAACCCTCGGCCGTGCGATCCTTAAGCTTCACCAGCCCACAGGCGGACGCATTATCTTTGACGGTGAGGACATTACAGACTTCAACACCAAGAAGATGCGTAAGAACCGTACAAAGATGCAGATAATCTTCCAGGATCCCTATTCCTCCCTTCCCCCAAGAAGCACAGTTGGAGACATTCTCTCCGAGCCTGTTATGGTACATAACATCGTGCCGAAGGAGGAGGTTAAGGATTACGTCCTTAAGCTGATGGACAGGTGCGGTCTGCGTGACTATTATTTCGAGCGTTATCCTCACGAGTTCTCGGGCGGTCAGCGTCAGAGAATATGTATCGCACGTGCACTCTCGGTTAATCCCAAGCTGGTTATCTGTGACGAGCCTGTTTCGGCACTTGACGTTTCCATTCAGGCACAGATCATCAATCTGCTGAAGGAGCTGCAGCGTTCGATGAACCTGACCTACATATTCATCTCTCACGATCTGTCGGTAGTTAAGTTTATCTCGGATAAGATAGGTGTTATGTATCTCGGCTCTATGGTTGAGTTCGGTAAGAAGGAGGATATTTTCTCCAATCCCATTCACCCCTACACGAAGGCTCTCTTCTCTGCTATTCCCAATCCTAACCCCGACGTTAAGATGAACAGAATAGTTCTGGGCGGAGATATTCCCTCCCCCGCAAATCCCCCCTCGGGCTGTCGCTTCCACACCAGATGTCCATACGCGACCGAAAAGTGCAAGTACGTGACACCCACCTACCGCGAGTATGAGGAGGGACACTTTGCAGCCTGTCATCTTCTTGATAAGGAAGACGGCGAATAAATTTAGCATAACGGAGCAATGAAATGAGCGACAACAAGAAAAAGAAGAAAAAGGTAGTCTATTACGACGACGGCAGGACGCTTGCCGATATGTCAGGTCTGTATGGAAAGCCCACGGCAGACGAGGGCAAGAAGCAAAGCGGAAAGACGCAGTATACAGGCGGTGAGCCCGACTATAAGGGCAACCCGAATCTCTTCGCACCATACCGTCCCGGCCATACGCCTAAGGACTGGGCAAGGACATATTGGAACACGGTGAAAACAATGTTTCTGCCTATGCTCGCAACCCTCGGTATTATCGGCGGTGCGTTCCTTATTCTCTGGATTTTGCTTGAAATTGCTTCGTAAAAGGATTGAAACCCGACGCCTATAAGAAATCGCGATTTGGAATTAGTAATAGAAGCTGATTCACACCGATTCCTTTCGGGCGGCATAACGAGTAAAGACCACACTTAAGAAATGTCTTGAGTGTGGTCTTTTTTCTTTTTTTTACATATAATTCTACTCCATAATATCAGGGTGTTCGCCTTTTTGCCTTTTGTCTATTTGCACTTTTATTAATAAGCTTGTATTAATTGCTTACTGCTTTTTCATTTGCCCAAGAAAACAGAGGACGGCAATAGCTGTGATCAGAACACCGTACGGTATAACCGTCAATATGTGAATAGCCGCATCCTCAAAATTCCCGACGAACAATGCTTTTTCCAATTCTACTGCGTGCATAAAGGGCAACGCATTTGCAACCTTCTCAAACACCCCGCCCACAAGCTTCAGATCAAACCACACGCCGGATAGCCACGCCGAAAGATTCGTCAATAAGGCTCCACAAATGCCGCCGACCTGCTTCACGCCCAAAATGCTGCCGCATAAAAGCCCCAAGGCAATATTGAAAACAGTCATAGGAATGATACCAATGACAGCGTACAGGATATTAAAGCTGACAGTCAGCCCTAAAGGAATCGCGAACAAATAGCACACCACCGACTGACCTATGGCAATAGGCAATAGCGGAAGCATATAGCCGAGGATAAAGTCAACTCCTGTCAGAGGCGTTGTATACAATCGTTGAAGCAAGGCACTTTCACGATCCTTTGCAACCAAGGTAGCAGAAAACAGGGTGATAAAGGACAAGCCGAACACAGTTATACCCGGTGCCAGAGTATCAATTTCAAACATACGCACCGGAATATTCTTTTGCATAGCAGTCAAAAGCAGCAGCAAAACCAGCGGAAATCCCAAGCCAAAGGACAAATTGATCGGGTCCCTTAGAATTTCCTTGCCGCATCGCTTTGCAAACGTCATCATTCTCATACCGCATTATCCTCCTTTACGATGGAGACAAAGGCCGTTTCAAAATCCTTTGCTCCGACCTTTGCCTTCAATTCCTCTGCCGTCCCCACAGCAAGAAGCCTGCCACGCTTCATAATTCCGATGCGATCGGAAAGTGCTTCAGCCTCCTCCATATAGTGCGTGGTCATAATAATAGTTATTTTCCCCTTAAGCGATCGGATCACATCCCAAAGATCGTGTCGTACGATTACATCCAGCCCCAGAGTAGGCTCGTCCAGAAACAAAATCTCGGGTTCGCTGATCAGTGCCATAGCAATGCTTAACCGACGCTGCCATCCTCCTGATAGCTTCCCTGCCCTTCGCTGTAAAACAGAATCCAGGTCAAGCTGTCGGGAAAGCTCATTGATTTTGGCAACCGTTTTTTCTTTTGAAAAGCCATAGATACCACAGATCAGCTCCAGATTTTCTCTTACGGAAAGGTTCGGTGCAACGGCAGTCTCCTGGGGAGATACACCGATCAGCCGCTTTACCTGCTCCGATTCTTTTATAATGCTGTAGCCACCTACAAGGGCATCTCCTTCAGTAGGCTTGATCAAACAGGAAAGCATTTTGATTGCGGTGGTTTTTCCTGCACCGTTCACCCCCAACAGAGAAAAGAGCTCTCCCTTACGAATCTCTAAATGAAGCCCATCCACCGCGGTCAGATTTTTGTATCGCTTGACAAGCTTCATTGTTTTAATTGCTTGCACTTGTGTTTTCCTCCTTTTGTTTATTCACAAGAGCATAATAGCAAAATAAAGGTGTAAATTGTTGATTTCTGCCTGTTTGGTAGCTTTCAATGTCTAATCGGTAAAAACCGAAGGCAGCTTCGAGGACATCCCTCGGTATTATCGGCAGTGCGTTTCTGATTCTCTGCATTTTATTTGAAATTGCTTCTTAAAAAGATTTAACCCCGATGCTGATACATCGGGGTTTTTATTATCATTTATTCAACCAATATAAATAGTCGTTATAGGTGTAATAATCATCTGCCTGCTCTTCGAAATCATCGCATAGGTCGGTGTAAAAGCATTTCTGCTCCTGCCACGCGGGATTACTGTTAATATATGAGATCATATCATCCTTACTATTTATAGTTGTGCCTTTGGTACAAAAAACCTCGCCCAGAGGATTTCCATAAGGGCACATATTGCCGTGACGGCAGTTTAGACAGCATTTAAGGCGAACTCCGTCCGGAAGATTTTTCTGTAAATCTGCAAAGGATTCTACCCAAAAGTAATCCTTTCCATATCCTTCAATTTTCCTTCCATCGTAGAACACTCTAACTTTTACGTTGCTTTGATCATTATATACTTCTTCGTCATGATATAAAATATGAGCATCGCAAATACTGTCCCCATCAGGCGTTGAAAGAGTGATTTTCTTTTGAAGATGCCGATTAAGCTCATACCACGCAGCACCGCTGTAATCGTCCCACTCTATCTTGACGGTACTAACGGAAAATCTGACCATAAAACCCTTATAGCTATCTCCGATTCCTTCAAGCTCGTACTCCCTGTAATTGCTCTCCCCAAGATAAAGCACGGTGATTTTGCCTTTAAGATCATTATCAAACAATTTGCGTGCTTCTTCACCCTTATGAATAACCCGGGGCTCACATAAAATCTCGTTACCCTTTTCATCAAAGGTTATAGAACGCATACGCTCATATTCTTTAATTATGATGTTACCGAATCTAATGGTTGCCTCCTTTATTTCCATATCAACGCCTGAGTTGTTCGGAGCGGCGTCCTTATGAACGTTAAGAAGTCTTGCCTTAAAGGTAACATCATCCATATTACCGAGCTTTTCCCAGCCTATAAGCTCAAGCTCGCTGTCGTGAAACTCAAAATCCTGAAGTCTGTCAAGTGATGTATATTTCATCGTTCTGCTTCTTCCTAAAAAATCTATTTATCTATACCAGCTTGGGATTGGATTATTCATATTATCATACCAAGATAAAATATCATTTGCTTGGTTGATCATTACATTGATCTCATCCTCGCCGAAGGGGATCGCCCAAGGCAGAGATGACAAGGTATTACTGCAAATGTATAAGGCAAGCAGCTCCCAGAAGGCCATAGGAACGTCGTAATCAAAATATCCGTCCACCATTCCCTTCGCGAAGAGAGGCATAGCCTGTGCACACCAGACGATGCGGTTAAACTCCTCCCAGGGATCGCCAAAATCATTTCTGTTAAAGTCTATGATATAAAGTCCGCGATCACGTCCTATCATCATATTACCCACGTGGTAGTCACCGTGCTGATAGGTACGCGGTCTGCCGGAAAGCAGATGCCTGTGACCGTTTATGTAGTCAAGGAATAGATTGCCGTTGTCGTATTTTAGAGGACAGTCCTCATACATTTTAATTTTTCTGTCAATCTTTCGGTTAAAGAAGG
>JAZQDF010000021.1:0-3969 GCA_045546635.1 Eubacteriales bacterium | reverse complement strand
GTGGTAACCCCCGAGCATACCTCGGGAAGCCAGATAATCTTCCGTGACAATATCGCACCGGCCATAACGGGAAAGAACGTTCTTATCCTTGCGGCATCGGTGGTTACGGGCTATACAGCAAAATCGGCCATAGAGGCAATTACCTATTACGGCGGCCGCGTGGTCGGAATTTCCGGCATTTTCGCTACTATCGACAGCTTTATGGGCTATGACGTCGTATCTGCTTTCGATCCCAACGACCTTCCCGGCTATACTACATCCGCACCGCACGAATGTCCTATGTGCAGAAGGGGCGAACGACTTCAGGGATTGGTAAACAGCTTCGGCTTCTCAAAGATCTAATCCCAACAATAACAAAAAAACGGTTAAAATGTCTACTACGCTTTACATTTTAACCGTTTTTTGTTATTATAGACTGTTTTTACACTCAAGCAGAGCAAAATATACGCTGTCGGGAATAAGGAGATTTCCCTTCCCCACGCCCAGGTTAACTCCGGGCTTTATATTGCCGTGATAATCACTGCCTCCGCTCTCAAGAAGGGCGAAGTCCTGTGCGATTTCCTTCGAAAGAGTGATTTTCTCATCCGAATAGGAGGAGTGCATAGTTTCCATACCAAGAAGGCCTGCGTCTATCAGCTCGGGGAGGATCCGGCGAAGCCTCACGTCATCGATATCCTTCAGCGGATGGGCGAGGACGGGCAGAGCCCTGATCCCTCTCAGGAAGCGGATTGCATCGGTAAGCTCCAGGCGTCGCGGCGGGATGTAAAAGCCCCGTTTTTCATCAAGAAGGCTATCAAAGGCCTCGGAAATCGAGGATACGTACCCTGCCTTTATCAACTCGGCGGCTATATGGGCACGGTTTACGTTACCCTTTACGTTCCTCGCCTTTACGGCCCTGTAATCGATAATATACCCCGCCTCCCGAAGTCGGTCTACAAGATCGATATTGCTTTTCTCCTTGAGAATATGATACTCCCTGCAGAGATCCTCAACCTCAGAAAAGCGGTCGGTATCAATAAACAGTCCCAAAAGATGAAATTCATCGCCAGAATATACGGTAGAAAGCTCGGTTCCCGGGATCGCGGTAACGCCAAGCCGCTTTGCCTCCGCAAGAAAATCGGGCAAGCCGCTTACGGTATTGTGATCGGTAAGGGCAATTGTCAAATTAAGCCTACTTGCCAGACTGACAAGCTCCTTCGGCGTACTGCTGCCGTCGGAATGATTTGTGTGTGTATGAAGATCGCAGCTCATATTTACCGTCCGTTTAACTAAAATTTTGCGAGATGTATTCCTTTAATTCCTTGCATCTCTTAACGCCGCCGAACATAAGCGAGGTGCTTTTTACCAGCAGGCTGCAATGGTCGGTCTTCTCCTCCCCCTTGGTTTGCTTGATAACAAAATCATCAGCAGGAGCGTCAAAGACCTCAAAGCCCTCTCCGGTCGACTTGTTCGTGACATAAAGGCGATCCCCCTCAAAACGCAGGGTGTAGTGATGAGGACGTCTTAACAAATTAACACTGCAGGAGATGACGGCAACGATCTCAAAGAAGAGAAAGGCCTGCCAGGAGATCAGAAGGGCGAGGCAACACAAAGCAGACAGGACAACGAACAAAACCGCCGTCGTAAGAAGCATCGTCCTCCTTACCGCTTTCGCATCCGTTTCGGTTACAAATAGGTTATTTTCCACAACCGTTATCCTCCTTTTTATTCCTTTTCCTGATTTTTGTTCTTGTAAGATCATAGCTGATACCCAGCAACCAGGCCAATGTTCCGTCATCGCAGGAGCCATCGAGAGCTACCGTCAGCCAATGGGTTTTGTTCATATGATAGGCACGGAAGATGCCCGGCTCAACGCCCGCTATCGACTCAATCACCTCGGGAGCACATTTCATATTGACCACGTCAATACTTCCCTCCCCCGAAATACCAAGCCTCGAGCGGCCTATTCGCATCGCAATGGCAAACCACCTTCCGCTGCCCTCGTGACGAAATACGCCGGTGACAAAATCCTCCTCAAAGGGATAGTCCGCCCTGATACCATAAGTATCGAGGACGAGTCCTTCAAATTCTTCTCTGGTCATAACGTATTACCTCTTAATAAAATACGGGCCGCAAAGATCGCACTCGTGGGTTTTGATATAGGTCCAGGAATAATCCTTACTGACCACGTAGTACTCTACCGTCCATTTATCAATATCCTCGGCGTTGCCGTATCTTGCAGGCAGCCTGTCCTTCACTCCCTCACCACCGTAAAGGTCGCAGGTGATAACCCGACTTTTGTCCTGCTCATCAAAGGCACGCCTCGCCTCGTCACCGATCAGCAAGCCGTCGAGAGGCACCAGCTCCCAGGAGAAAATATGCCAGATAAACTGATCTCTCACGTATTTCTCATAGTCCTCGCGGGATAGGTCTTCTGCAAAATGCGAGATCCATTGATTGATAAATCTTCGCTTAGTCATTGAAAACTCAGGCATATTTTTCCCTCCCACCGTGTATTTCTGAAATAATTATATCACACAAAAGATCGCTTTTCAATGCATTGTGAGGAATTATTTTATTCCGCAGTTGAAAAACGATGCGGATTGTGGTACAATATACATATCTATCCTTTATATTGAAAGGAGTATATAAATATGAACAAAACAAAAAGTCTTGAGGAAATAAGAAAGCAATTTTCGGGCGACCGCTTTGCAACCGAGAACGGTGCCGTTATTGAGGAGGTCGGATTTAACAGTGCCACCTGCAGTCTGGTAATCACCGATTCGCACCGCAACGCAATGGGTGCCGTAATGGGCGGCGTGTATTTTATGCTGGCGGATTTTGCCTTTGCGGTGGCGGCGAATCAAGAGAAGATGGACTGTGTGTCGCTTCGTGCCGATATTGCCTTCTTAGACAGTGCAAAAGGCAACAAGCTTACTGCCAAGGCAACCTGCGTTAAGGATGGCAAAACCACAGAATGCTATCGCGTAGACGTGACCGACGATCTGGGCACCTTCGTTGCCACCATAACGGTTACGGGCTATCACGTGGGGTAACGGCATAATGAAGAGGGGCGTTCAACATAGGTGAAGAGTCCACCAATACATCTAAAGAACGATCTCTTAAATCTTCGGGGGTATGCGGCCCTCGTTCTGCAACAAAAATGCTGCAGAGGTATACAGATTGATTTATCGCTTTTTTGATAATGATGAATTAAAACTTGTTGGTTGGTGGAATTTGTGGATAATAAAAAGCTTTTTGATAACAAATTACTATAAATTATAAGGAGAAAGAAAAATGATAAATGTAGGTGATCGTGCACCGAAATTTACACTTAAAGATAAAGACGGAAAGGACGTGAGCCTGTCAGACTTTATCGGCAAAAAGGTCGTGCTTTATTTCTACCCCAAGGATAACACCCCGGGATGCACGAGACAGGCGTGTGCCTTCGCGGGTGCATACGAGGAATTCAGAAAAAGAGGAGTAGAGGTTATCGGAATCAGCCGTGACGGTATCGCATCTCACCTGAAATTTGCAGAAAAATATAATCTTCCCTTCGTGCTGCTTTCCGACCCCGAGCTTGATGCTATTCAAGCATACGGTGTGTGGCAGGAGAAGAAGCTCTACGGTAAGGTAAGCTTCGGTGTTGTTCGCACCACATTCATTATCGATGAGAACGGAATTATTGAAAAGGTAATGCCGAAGGTTAAGCCGGATACAAATGCTGCGGAAATATTGGAATTTCTATAAACAAATAATCCAAAATCACGGAGATTTACTATGAGAAAAATAAGAAGGCTTTTGCCCTTTATTCTTTCAATAATGCTTCTGTCAGCCTGCTCTGCTCCCGGCGGTTCTGCGAACAGCTACCGTCAGATAAGCATAGATGAAGCTGTGGAGGTGATGAAGACGGAAACGGGCTATATAATCCTCGACGTGCGTAGACCTGACGAATATGCCGAGGGGCATATCCCGGGTGCGATTAACGTC
>JAZQDF010000020.1:0-2984 GCA_045546635.1 Eubacteriales bacterium | reverse complement strand
GTTCAGAAGCTTAAGCTCGTTTTCAATAGTCGAAATATAGATAAACAGCCGATTTGCCTCCGCGGTAATGCTCTCGGGCGGGGAGGGGATCTGTACGGGATCAACTCCGTCAAGATAGCCTACCAGCAGATCGAGCTTTTCCGAGATATTACCGATACTGCCCGTCACACCTCTGATTCCGCTTATGAAGTCGCGAAGGTTACCGACGGCGGCGTCAAGCTGCTCCGAGCCACCCTCAACCTTGTCAACGGCGTCTGCAATCTCCGCAAAGCATATCCTCATATCCTCTGCCGCGTCGGACATAAGCCACAGTCCCTCACATATAAGGGCGAGCCCCTCCTCCGCCATATTAATATCAAAGGATACGACGCCGCGAAGCGAATCAACGCCCGACTGTATCTTGACGAGGGCGGCTGACATATTCGTCAGGGCCTTGGTTACCGAGGCGATCTCATCCATAAGACCGTCGCCCCATACCGCCGCCTCCTTCATATCCTGACCGACAAGCGTCAGCGTATCGGCAAGCTCTGACGTAGAGTCGATTATATTTCCAAATGCAAGATACATACCGTCAAGGGCTGACTTAAGCCTTGCCTCGTCCTTCGTTACGACCGCAGAGCCTACCGCCTCTATAGCCTTGTCAAGTGCAATTATTCCCTCACCAAGTGCTTTTGCCGCGTCGGTAATGAGGCCCATAGATGCGGAAATATCTCCCACACCTCCGATAATCAGCGAGCCACCCTCGCCGACCTTGTCAAATTCAACGGTAATATTGTCAATTACGGTAATAATTCCGCTACCGATGGCAGATATTCCTTCGCCCGCCTCCTTGCCGGCCTCGCCGATTTTTGTAAGCGGGGCGGAGAGGGAAGAGAATATCTCGCCTGCCTCGGCGTCCTTATCAAGTCCGTTAATTGCCTCCTCAAGCTCGGTGAAGGCATTCTTCAGATTATTGCCGCCGTTAATAAGGCTCTCTGCACCCGAGCTTATTTTATCCGCAGCATCCTTTACCGCATCGGCGTCCTTTATGCTTATCGCCTCGCAAAGCATTCCGAGACCGAGGCTTACGTCCTCAATACCGCCTTCGATAAGCTTTGCCGCGTTGATAAGGCTGGTTGCCATATCTGCAAGATGGCCTACCGCCTCGCGAAGACCGTCTCCGCCCTCCTTGAATTTATCCCAGTATATATCAACGCTTTCCTTGATCTCGCCCGTAGCATCGTAGATTGCCTTGACCGACTCGGCGATATCCGAGAAGGAGACCGCGAGAGCGTTAAGGTGATCAATAGCACCCTCAGCCCAGGGTATATTGCCAAGCTTCTCTGTCACGCGATGCGTAGCGTTGGCAAATTTGTCGGTCGCCGTTACAAAGGCTCCCGCACCGTCCAGGATTGTATTGATAGCATTCTCAAACTCAGCCTTATCACCTAAGTCGAGCGAGGTCTTGAGCCTGTGAATACCTCTGCCGATGCTGTCAATGCTTTCGCTGATATTACCGAAGGCATCTGCCGCCGCATCCGCTGCCGCGGATATATTGCTAAGGGCATCTGCACCAACGGTGGCAAGCTGCTTGAGATTATCTACCGCACTCTCAAGCTTGCCGAGGCATTCTCCGATGTCCTCTGCCAGCCTCGGAAGATCGTCGGTGATTCCCGATACCTGAAGGATGACCTGGTCGACGATCTCGCTTATTCTGTTTATCTCACCGATAAGCTCGTCACCGTAGGACGAGCCCTCGTTAATTATAGTGTTTATCGTATTGGTTGCTAAATCAAGGCTCTCAAGTATGGTCGCAAGCCTTGACGAAATATTAGGCAGACCGCCGTCGGCAGAGCCTATGGCGGAATTTACCGCCGCCTTAAGACTGTCAAGCTCGCCCTTCAATGCGAGCAGCAGATCCTCCGACAGATTATAGCTTATATGGGGCTCCATCTGACCTGTAATGCCGCCCACGTCCTTTCGTCCGTTGATCTCTGCATTGTTGGTGCTGGTGCTTATATGACCGCTGCTGCGACCTGCAATGCCGCCCACGTTATAGCCAATATGGGGGTATCCGATCTCGCCGTTGTTCACACAGCCGATTATGATTCCCGTGGAATATCCTGCGATACCGCCCGTGTCGGTCATACTGCTGTTGTTGACCGAGGTAAGCTTGGATATATCCAGCGTCAGCGAGATATTAATGTCATTAAGCGACAGACCGGGCGTGACGCTTATGGTATTCACCCTTGCGGTGTTCTCGCAGGAGGAGATAAGTCCCTCGTTTGATCCCGCAATACCGCCCGTGCGTGTCTCGCCGATTATCTCACCGCCGACGGTACAGCCGCTTATCCGTCCGCTTACTCTGTTTATGCCGACGATACCTCCCACGTCACTACGTCCGATAACCGTACCGATAAAGTGACAATTCTCAATCGAGCCGCTGCTGTCACCTACGATACCTCCGATGCATCCCTTGTCACCGTCGGGAGAAAGGGCTCCCCGAAGGGTAAGATTTTTAATTACTCCATCCTTCTCAAGCCTTGAGAAAAGTCCGGCAGGAGAATAGGCATCGGTAACCTCAAGACCGCTTACGGTGTGTCCCTGACCGTCAAATACACCGCTGAAGCTGGCTATGGGCTCAAAATCCATACCCTCAAGCGATATATCTGCCCAAAGCACAACCGTCTTCCCCTCCGAGAAGGCATCGTATGAGCACTTTTTCGCAAAATCTATAAGCTCCTCGGCACTTCCGATTGAGATGACCTCTCCCTCGGCGAATGCCACCGTCGTCAGCATAAGCGGGGCAATAAGTGCTGCGAGGATTGCGAGGGACAGGAGGGTAGCAGTAATTTTTATTTTATTTTTCATTATGACCTTCCTCCTTTTCCCTGTTTATTTCACCCGAATGTAAGGTCAGCTTAACGCTTCCGTCAATTACGGCGTCAATAACGCCATCAATTCTGCCCGAAACCTCTCCGCTTACCTGACCGCAAACGCGTACC
>JAZQDF010000019.1:0-2289 GCA_045546635.1 Eubacteriales bacterium | reverse complement strand
AGTATCTTAAAGCAGCTTTGTTAGTGTGCTGCCAAAGATAAATGTTTTCTCATAATTCAGCAAACGCCCCTCGGAGTGAAAGCCCCGAGGGGTTATTCTTTATTCTTTCTCAATTTCTGCCATAACCTCACAGTAGGTATAAAGCGAGCCGAGGCAGAGCACCGCCTTGCCGTTTTTTGCTGCCTCCTTCTTTGCCGCGGACAATGCCTCGGCAACCGAGCTGCAGGGCAGGGCGTCAACACCCTTCGATGCGAAGACAGCGGCGTACTCCTCACAAGACAAGGCACGAGGGCTGCTTGGCGTTATGGTATAGACACTGTGGGCTACCTCGCATATTCTGTCGGATATCCTACCGTAATCCTTGTCACGCAGGACACCGCTGATTATTATAACCTTCTCATCGGGGAAATAGGTCTTTATGCTATCCACCGCCGCGTCAATTCCCTGGGGATTATGAGCACCGTCAAAGATTACCGTAGGCTCTCTGCCGATAATTTCAAATCTGGCAGGCCATCGGGCGTTACGAAGACCGTATCGGACGCTGTCCTCGCTAAGCTCTACGCCCTCCCTTATCAGAATATCCGCGGCATCAAGTGCAATTGCCGCATTTCTCGGCTGATATGCTCCGAGAAGGCCAAGCTCCATATCATATCTGTCCCTGTAGTCAAACACACTTTCATAGAGGTTCATTTCGCTTACCGAGAGGGCGGAATAGTTGGTTTTGTAAAGTGCACTTTGCATTTTCTCGCATTCTGCAGCTATAATTTCCTCCGCAGTCCCATTTTCCCCGCCGTAAAGCGTGGGCGAATTTTTCTTGATTATTCCCGCCTTCTCATAGGCGATCTTGTCAACCGTATCGCCGAGAAATGCGGTGTGGTCAATAGAAATTCCCGTGATTATTGAGAGCAGGGGCGGGGGAATAATATTGGTGGCATCAAGTCTGCCGCCCATTCCCACCTCAAGAATAACGTAGTCGCATCTGCACGCCCTGAAATAATCGAATGCGATGGCGGTTATAATTTCAAATTCTGTGGGACGGTCTTCCATTTTTTTCGCAATATTCTTTACCCTTTGGGTGAATTTTGCTAACAGACCGTTTGTGATATTTTTGCCGTTCACCCTTATTCGCTCGTTAAAGCTGCGGACGTAGGGTGAGGTGTAAAGTCCAACCCTGTATCCCTCCTCGCGGAGAATAGCGTGCAGCATTGAGCAGACCGATCCCTTGCCGTTGGTACCGGTGACGTGAATGAATTTCAGCTCGTTTTGCGGATCTCCCAGTCCGGAGCAAAGCTCCTTGATACGCACAAGCCCGGGCTTGCAGAAGAAATTTGATACACCGTGTATATAGCTTAATGCCTCGGCATAGGTCATTCTCTCTTACCCCCAATCTCCTTTATGTGCATTATGATACCCTTGTTTTTGAGGAGAAGATGAACGATAGCTCCGTCAATAACACCAACCACCGCGTAATTAAGCATACGCCAAAGCATAAGCGTAACGTAGGGCAGGGCATAAAAAGCCGAAAGACCGATGGTCTTTATCAGCACCGAGCCGACGAAATGGGCGACGAAAACGCTTACCGCAGTAACGAGCACCGAGGGCAGCCTGCTTTTCCTCATCAGAAGGCTTATTCCACCTGCCAGTGCACCGATAACTCCCGCCCCCACCGTAACCCAGGGAATAGGCGTCCAGCCCATCATCACGCATCCTACAAGGTCGCTGAGGATTCCTACCGTCAGGCCTGCCATCGGGCCAAAGGCCATACCCGCCAGGATTATCGGCATATTCTCAAGACTGAATCGCATAAATTCGCCGACGTTGATCCCAAGAAACTTTCCCGAGATAATGCTTAACGCCGCCAGCATTGCCAGAACGGCAACCAGCTTTAATTTGTTTAAATTACTTTGATTTTTCATAAAAAAACACCTCCCGAAACAGATTTACATCTCCGCTCCGCGAGGCAAAAGGGCATAGCACGCCCAATAGTCTATTGGCAACAGTGGGATGCGGAGGGTACACCGCGTCGGAAAAATCCTCTTTCGTCCCGATGACAACTCCCCGTCCACCAGGCACTGAACGCATACCGTCCTACTCTGTTAATGTATGAAAGTAGTATAGCACAACAAAAGCATTTTTTCAATAGGATTTTCAAAAAACTGTACAAATATTCCCATTGTATTTCGGATAAAATAAAAAAAGTGACGAAATTGATAAAAATTTAGCAAACCTATTGCATATTGCAAAAAAATGTGCTACAATGTAATGTGGTAAAGTCGGATCGTAGCCATG
>JAZQDF010000018.1:0-2025 GCA_045546635.1 Eubacteriales bacterium | reverse complement strand
CCCTCTTGATAGCTCCACTCGTCCTGATGCTTATATCTCGGGATAGCGAGGACCGTACATATCACGAGGAATACTCATCACCCGACGGCTCGCTTTACGCCTTGCTTGCGGTTATGGCGGTGGTTATGATACGCTCCTTCGTCGGTAAGGTGGCTGCCCCTGATTTTACACTTTCGGGGCATTTATTCCTTCTGATTTCTCTCGCAACCGCACTGGGTAAGGCTATGGGTGGAATCTGCTCAAAATTTTTCGGTATTAATATTACCACCTATGCATCGATGGCCGTTGCGGCATTGTGTATGACGCTCGGTACGGCGAGTATTCCTTGGTTTATCCTCGGTGTCTTCGCCTTCAATTTCACTATCCCTATCACCCTTTATTATGCGAATATACTTCTTAAGGGGCACGAGGGCTTTGCTTTCGGTACACTTGCTGCGGCTCTGACTCCGGGATTCTTCATTGCATTAGCCTTTACCTATACACCGATTATGCGTATTTGCACAGCGGTGCTTTGCCTTGTGTCTATGACCGTAATACTAATCGTTTTAAAGAGGATTAAAAATAATGTTAGCGGCGTTAATACTAACGGTGATAATTGAGTGCCTGGTTCTTCTTCTGCTGGGCGAGAGGGAGAAGCTGCTTTACGTTTATTGGATAGCCATCACCTCCTTCACCAATCTGTCGGCCAATCTTTATCTTGCACTTGCCTTCAATGGAAGTCAACTTGATTATTGGCTTACCGTGGCGATTATCGAGCTTTTGGTATTCCTGTGTGAGCTTATTATGTGCTATATTTATACGAGCAACTGGAAGAAAAGTATAAAATATAGCCTGATATGTAATCTATCAAGCTTCCTTATCGGTCTGATAATCTTTTAAAAAAACGCCCCGGTTTATATTTCGATTCTGATTATTATTAAAAAAATAAATAAAATACGGAGGTAATACTATGTTCTTACTCGATATGATGAATCCCATAATCATCCTTGCACCTGCTGTGGTTATTGCAGGAATTATTATTGCTGCGGTTATCGCTATAATCGTTGCCATCTTCAAGAAAATCTTCAGAAGATAAAAGCTACATAAAAAAAGAGAACCTCTCGGTTCTCTTTTTTTATTAATGTCCGTCGCAGTGGCCGTCAAACATTCCCGTCATATCGCAGAAATATTCGTCACCCACATACTTGAAACCTATTGCAGTCATCAGTCGCTCGCCGGCGGCATCAAGGGGAGCCCTTACGGTATGTATACCGCAGGTGTCGATAAAATTCATCGTCTGTCTTGCCAGAATAAACATCGCCTCAAAATCGTCGAGGTGGGGCACCTCCTTGATATCGTATATGTACCCACCGTCCGATATTTCAAATTGCGACATTCCCATAAGCTCGCCCGACTCCACGTCGTACATCTGATAGGCGAAGGCGTCGGGGCGAAATTTCGCACCGCAAAGCTGACAAATCTCCTTCTGCCTGAGTTTTTCCTGGATAGGTGTGATTTTAAACATTATCTGTGTTCCTTCGTCGCTTTATAGAGGTAATCAACCTCGCTCTGCTCAAGGTATCTCCACTTTCCTACGGGCAGTCCGTCAAGCTTCAGATTGCCGATGGATACGCGTGAGAGTCTTTTTACCGTAAGCTCGGCTGCCTCGCACATCTTTCGTATCTGTCTGTTTCGTCCCTCGTAAAGGGTGAATTTCAGGACGGTGCCGCTCTCGTCCTCGCCTGTGATAACCACGTCGCAGGGCTTGATCCTATAGCCGTCTATTTCGAGGGGGGAGGTGAGTATATCAAGCTGGGATTCACTTACGGGGCCACCCACCTTAACGCGATAAACCTTCGGTATGGTGTGGCTGGGGTGTGTAAGCCTGTTTTTAAGCTCGCCGTCGTCGGTAAGCAGGATCATACCCTCGCTTATCATATCAAGCCGTCCGACAGGATAGACTCTGGCCTCCACTCCTGTCAGTAGGTCGGTCACACATTTTCTCCTTCTGTCATCGGTGGTAGAGGACAGATATCCTCTCGGCTT
>JAZQDF010000017.1:0-12813 GCA_045546635.1 Eubacteriales bacterium | reverse complement strand
TTGGCCTCCGACTTGGAACTTTTTGTTCGTTTGTTGATGTTTCCATGGGCGGAATCGGTGACAGACATATCGATCTGTTCTGGGGTGAGTGGTCTGTTTGCTTTAATTTAAGGCTGTATAACGCAGCAAATCCCGAAAAATACGCAACACGGTTTCTTGACGCCTACGGCAGAGACATAATTGATACGGACATCCTTCGCACCGTTGCGGCGGCGGAGGTATTTGGATAAAGAAAGGATGAAAAAAAATGAAAGCTATCAAAATAATTTCGGTAACGTTACTCATTCTCGCTCTGCTCATAACGGTGCTTAACCTTATTCCACCGAAGAAAAGCGTAGAGGACAACCCGTTTATCGTCGGCGAGGACGGCCTTCCGATGATCGCGGCACACCGCGGCGGTGGTGACAATAACCCGGAGAACACAATGCTCGCATTTCGCGAGGCGGTAAACACCTATCAGGTAGATATCATTGAAAGTGACCTGTGGCTTACGAAGGACGGCCATCTTGTCTACAACCACGACGGATATATCGACCGCACCTCAAACGCAAACGGAGATATTCCATACGACGAGGTAAAGCAGCTTATCAAGAATACGGATAAGCGTCATTACATAGCGGATATGACGCTTGCGGAGCTTGAGCAGTATAATTTCGGCTACTATTTTAAAAATGAATCCGGAGAGCGTATTTACAAGAATACCGAGGATATTGAGGCGGCAGGCCTTATGATAGCCACGGCTGAGATGCTGTTCGAAGAGTTTTACGAAAGCAATCCCGACCTTCTTTTCATTGTGGAAATCAAAAATGAAGGAGAAGCAGGCTACCGTGCCGTCGAGATCCTTGCCGACATACTTGACAAGTATCCCGATTACCGAGACAATATCGTTATCGGCTCATTCCACGGCGAGATCGAGGAATACCTTCAGAACAAGTACCCCGAGCTTATGAGGGGAGCGTCGGTCAGCGGTGCGGCTAAATTTATCATCACCCATTTTGCAGGAGTGAATATACTTGACAGCAGCAATTTTGCCTGCCTTCAGATACCCCTCAGCTACGATCTCGGAATAACTGTAAATCTTGAGAACCAAAGCATTATAAGACGGGCACATAAAAGAAACATTGCGGTGCAATACTGGACAATAAACGACGAGGACGAGATGCGTCGACTGATAGATCTGGGATGCGACTGTATTATGACCGACGATCCCGCCCTGCTGCGTCAGGTCCTTTCCGAATATATGGAAAAATAGCAAACATTTTTTGAATTTTTGACAACCTTGCTTTACATATACGTGATAATATGATATAATTTACAAAAACGGAGAGTGAAAATGAAAAGCTGTATGGATATTATACTCACACGCAGGAGCGTGAAGAGCTACAAGCCCGATATGCCGGGGAGAGAGGATATTGACAAAATCATCGAGGCAGGTCTTGCGGCGGCGAGCGGCAGAAATATGCAGGCGTCGGTGATAATTGCTGTGACCAACAAGGACATCCGCGATAGGCTCTCACGGGATAACGCTGCCGTTATGGGTGCAAATGCAGATCCCTTCTACGGTGCCCCCTGCGTGCTGGTGGTTCTGGCAGAAAAGACCGCACACACCTACGTGTACGACGGCTCGCTTACCCTGGGAAATATGATGCTAGCAGCACACGAGCTTGGCCTCGGCTCCTGCTGGATTCACAGAGCCAAGGAGGTTATGGCACAGCCCGAATGGCAGGATTGGATCCGTTCCCTCGGTCTTACGGGTGAGTATGAGGGCATTGGAAATCTGGTCGTTGGATATCCCGACGGAGATCTTCCCGCTCCGAAGGAGAGAAAGGAGGGCCGCGTAGTCTACGCGGACTGATCAATGAGAAAAAGGATTTCAGAAATCAAAAATTTAAAGCAAAAAACCAAGCTGATAATTATTCTGACGGTTGAATTCATTGCGATAATCGCGATTATTGCCCTGATATTCCTTGCAGGAAAGAAAACCCACAAGGTTACCTTTGATCTTAACGGAGGCATTCTTCTCAGCGGTGACGTTCAGCAATGGGTAACCCAGGGACAAAATGCCACTCCTCCCAACGTAGCAAAGCACGGCCACTATCTGATGGGATGGTCGGGCTCATACAGGTCGGTCACGCGGGACGTGACGGTCAAGGCCATCTGGGAGTATGAGACCAGCCCGGGTATTGAATACTCGGTTCCCGAAAATACCAACTATTGCGAAATCTCCGGCTCCTTCAAGGAAATACAGGGCGAGATCTACATCGGTGCATATTATAATACGAGGCAGGTTCTCGGAATTCAGGCACAGGCCTTCAAGGGCAGAACGGGAATTACCGCAGTTTATCTTCTTGACGGAATTCTGGCCATCGAGGACGAGGCATTTGCTGACTGTACCGCTCTTGAGGTTATAGATCTGCCCTCTACCGTCGTCCGCATCGGTGAGGGAGCCTTCCGCGGCTGTGAGAACCTGAAGGAAATTATCCTTCCCGACTCGCTTGTGGAGATCGAGGCATCTGCCTTTGAGGGCTGCACCTCTCTTGAGAAGATCACCTTCCAGAGCAGCCTTGTAAAAATTGGCGACGCCGCCTTCAAAAATTGCGAAAAGCTTAGTAAGCTTAATCTCACCGAGGGCATTGAGAGCATAGGCAGAGAGGCCTTCCTCGGCTGTGATGCGATAACCGAGGTCGTTATCCCCTCGAGCGTCACAAGAATTGGCAAGACCGCCTTCAACACCCCACAAATGACGGTAAAGCTTTACGTTTCATTAATTGACACCCCCCTTGGATTTGAGGACGGATGGTACGCTGACGGTGTTACCGTAGAGTACGAATATCAACCCGAAAAGGATGAGACCGAGGACGAGACCGACGCTGAAGATGGCAAGGGAAAGAAAGATGATGAGTCCGAGGGCGACGGATTCTGGGACGGTATCCTATGAATATGATGCAAATGGTAGGCATTATGGTGGCGGTTTATTTCATCACGCTTACCCTACTTGCCTTTTACCGCAATATAATTAACGTAAAGGTCGGCAACGCTGTTTTCATAATAGTTGACCTTGTATTCTTCTTCTGCTGGAATTACGCAGCCTATCTTCGTGGCTGGCTCGAGGACGGATTTATGACGCTGGAGAACATCAGTCCGTTTATTATGACGCTGATACCTCTTACGGTATTTCTCAGCGAGCGTATACGGTCCTACTGCAACAGTGCGATCGCTTTTCTATGGGTGGGAATGTTCCTCGCCCTGATGATAAGCCCCCAGCACGCCTATATTTTCAGCTATAATATCGACGCCTCCTTCGTATATGTATCAGAGGCTGCCTGTCACCTGATTGCGTCGCTGTACGGTGCATTTCTCATAATCACCAAGCAGGTAAAATGCGATGCAAGACATTGGAGGCGGTCGGTAATATGTATGTATTCGGTCATCGGCTTTGGCGTAATACTTAACTATTTGTTCCATACCCGCAACTTCGGTATGGATCCCTACGGCAAGTATACCATATATATGCTCGACATCTTCGGCAGCTTTGAGGCTACGCTGGTAGCCTATCTCCTCGGTGTTCTTGTGGTGCTTACCGTCGGAATGCAGATAGGCCTTCTGTTCTTCAAGCTGGTAGAATCTACCCACGCCGATGCAGACGAGACGAGCGAGGTGGCTTTGTCGAGCGTGGATGCATCGGCTAAAATCACCTCCGATACAGAAGCCGTCGAGGAAGAAAAAACAGAAGCAGCAGATCTCGATAATAACGAAAAAGAGGCAGACGTATGAGCGAAAATCCGATTTTGAAAAGACGAAGTGTGAGAAAATTCAAGGCCACGCCCGTCCCACACGAGATGATCGACAGACTTCTCGAGGCGGCGATGGCTGCCCCCAGTGCCTGCAACAAGCGACCTGTGGATTTCTACGTTATCACCGGCGAGGATAAGCTCGCCGAGGTGTCCGCGGCAGGACGCTTTACAAGAATGAAGGCTCCGCTTATCATAATAGTGGTAGGAAATCTCAAGCGTGCCCTGCCCTTACAGCTTGCGGACTACTGGATACACGATGCCGCAGCGGCAAGCGAGAATATTCTTATCGAGGCAACCGCATTGGGACTCGGCTCCTGCTGGTGCGGTATTCATCCGCAGAAGCGGATGATGGAGAAGATCCGTGCATCCCTCGGCCTTGGCGAGAAGGAGATCCCATTCTCTATGATAAAGCTCGGCTATCCCGACGAGTTTCCCGAGCCCCACTCGGGATACGACAAGAGCCGCGTGCATTTTGTGGAATAAATAAAAAGAACACCGCCGTCAGATTGCCTGACGGCGGTGCTTTGCCGAGATTCATTGCGGTTTATAGTCATAAATCCCCACTTCCGCAAATATACTCTACCATAGAAACTTTTGGAGGTAGGATATGTTCATATATTCCATACGTGCGTCGACGATAAAGATATGCTGTGTTATACTGCTGTTTGCTGTAATACTTACCGGGCTGGTGCTGTCCGGTCAGGGTGGCGTGGTGCAGGCGGCGGGCTCTGCCACAGAGGTGGATTACAGCGGCATCAAGACGAAGGAGGACAGAGCAGGCTTTATCCGCAGCTTCGGCATTGAGATAGACGAGAGCTCGGAGCAGACGGCACAGTTCCGTATGCCCGACAGCTTTGACCGTGTGATTCTCGGCTATAATGAGCTTCAGAAAAGGCAGGGCCTTGATCTGTCGAAATATGAGAACAAAAGAGTTTCCCGCTATACCTATAAGGTGACGAATTACGACAGCGAGGGCGAGGTTTATGCAAACCTGTTCGTATTCCGCGGTAAGATAGTTGCCTGCGACCTTTCATCCGCCTCGCCCGACGGATTTGTTATCCCGCTGACGCTGGTAAGCAAGGATAATCTTAAGTAATAGCACTCGTTAACATTTTTTTCTCCATAGCATAAGATAATATTGAGCCGAGGAAAGCCGTATGGCAAAGGGCTCAGAACATCTTTGGAGGAAACATAATGAACAACAACTGCTTATGCCACATCTTTGACGACAACTGCACCTGGATCATCATCCTTGCAATAGTTATTGTTTTCTGTTGCTGCTGTAATCACTGATAGGCTGAAAATCTTATAGATCGGTCTTATTTCCCATCTGACACCCGAAAAAGCAAAAAAAAGAGCAGACGTCACGTCTGCTCTTTTAAATTTTATACTATTTTTTATTAAAATCAAATACGGCATTGCCGTCCTTCAGCACGAGGCGTGCCTCAAAATACCTGCCGTTCTTCGAGATAAATCCGCCGATGGTATCGGTTGCACCCTCACAAAGAAGGCGACGTACCTCGCCGATAGGAATATCGCGACGGCAGATGTTGATTCCCACACGGAACTTACAGCCACTATCGTATCCCATACAGCCATAGCTGTATTTGCCTCTGACCACGTTCTTGCCGCATACGGGACAGGCACCGACGATCTCGCCGTACTTACCCGTATCAACGCCCTTTATCTCTGCGGGGCCGGACGCTCCCTTGCGGAAGACCTCGGAGATCTCACTCTCAGCAAGCTTTACGCTTTCCTCAACGGTCATTTCGCCTCGGTAAACCTTCTTTAGTGCCTTACCAAGCTCGCTGGTCTTGTACTTATCCATACTGATAGACAGTCTGCCAAGTGATTCGATAAAATGCTCGCCACCGGGAAGAATGGTATACACGTCCTTCTTAAGAGCGATATATCCGCTCTTCTTGGCGTTATCAATAATTCCCGACCTGGTCGCCTCTGTACCAAGCTCAAGGCCCTCGAAGATGGCACGGTAATCCTCGGCGTCGTCCACCTCTCCGCTCTCCTCCAGCTCCTTTGCCTTCGCCTTATCGTCCTTGAAGGGATTCTTAAGATAATTGTTAAGCGTGGTTATTGTATAATGCCTCGGAGGTGTGGTGGTCTTCTCGGTGGGCTTGAAGTCGATATTTACAAGGTCGCCTACAGCAAGATTGGGAAGCATCTTATCCTTCTTGGTGTAGTCGTCGTATTTCGTCCAGCCCTTCTCAAGAATCACCGTACCCTTAAGCGAGAATTCCTCAAGCTCGCCTACCTTGATCTTGATCTCCGACTTCTGTGCAAGGCACTCCTCGGCACAGAATACGGCGACGAAGCGGCGAAAAACGGTAGAATATACGCGGTTTTCATCCTCGCTAAGCTTATCCCTCGGTGGAATCTTATAGGTAGGTGTCAAGGCAGAGTGTGCCTCTATCTTGGAGTCGTCAAAGATATGCTTCGAGTCCTTGAATTTAACCGGGTAGCCGAGCTTTGAGATATTGCCGATGATCTGTCGCATCTTGTCCTTCTCGGCGGTAGCAAGATATTCGGAGTTGGTTCTGGGGTAGGTAAGATATCCCTCCTCATACAGCTTCTGAATAATACGAAGGCTGTCGGTCATACTCATCTTGTATTTTTCACCCAGAACGTTCTGCAGGGTGGAAAGAGAATAGAGCTTGCCGGGGAAGATATTCTCCTTTTTGCTGGTCACCGCGGTAACGACAGCACCCGTGTCATTATAAAGCTTAGCACTATCCTCAGCCTTGGAAAGCTCGTCTTTTGTAAACTTAAGTTTGCTTGTAAGCTCAATTTTCTCACCGCGAGTCTCCTCGGCGGAATGAATTACAAAATATTTTTCGGGGACAAAATTGCGAATTTCCATATCCCTGTCATATATGGCACGGACGATGGGAGCAATAACTCTGCCCACGCGGAGCAGCTTGCCCGTCTTGATGGTGGCGTATCTCGTAAGGTTAACGCCGTAGAGCCAGTCGATATAGGTGCGGGCAAAGCCCTCGCCGGCAAGGTTATCATACTCGCTCTCATCCTTCATCTCTGAAAGTGCCTTCGCAACCGTCTCGGGTGTCTGGTCGGGAAGCCACAGACGCTTCTGCTTCTTCTCGCCCTTCAGGGCATTCTGCACGCAGAGGCGAACGATGATCTCTCCCTCTCTGTCGGCGTCACCCGCATTTACTATAGTATCAACGTCAGAACGGTTGACAAGCTGGGATATAATGCCAAACTGCTTTTTCACACCCGAGTCAACGCCCTTCTTATTATCCGCCTTACGAAGCTCAAATCTGAACTCCTTCGGGAAGCAAGGCAGATTATCAAGAGTCCACTTGCCGCCCTCACCGCCGGTATAGCTTTCAATATCAGCAAGAGAGAACAGATGGCCGAATGCCCAGGAAACGATATAATCGCCACCGATGTAATAGCCGTCCTTCTTATCCATTTTTCCGCCTATACCCGCGATAATATTTCTCGCAAGGCTCGGCTTCTCGGCAATGATCAGTATCATATTCTCTCCTTTCCAAAAGCGTCCGTCACGCCTTTTTATCAAAAATACGCCCCTTTTACGGCACATAAAGTATTGTAGCACACTTTGGCGTAAATTTCCATAGGTTTTTGAAAATTATTTTTTGATGTCCCGCCTCATAAAATATTTTTTCTTTGTCTTTACTTTTAATTTTAAATATGATATAATGATATATGACAAACTATGGAGGAATACTACAATGTCAAAATTGTATTTCAAATACGGTGCTATGGGCTCGTCAAAGACGGCGAGTGCACTGATAACAAAATTTAACTACGAGGAGAGGGGAATGAAGGTGTGGCTTATCAAGCCTGCCACCGACACCCGCGACGGCGACGACGTTATCAAATCAAGAATAGGTCTCGCCAACAGCTGTCGTGCCATCGACAAGGGCGAGGACGTGTTTGAGATATTCAAGGCAGAGGCTGCCGACGTCGACGCTATCATCTGCGACGAGTGTCAGTTCTTCAGCCCCGAGCAGATAGACGGCTTCAGACGGATAGTTGACGAGTGCGACCTTCCCGTCCTTTGCTTCGGTCTGCGTACCGACTTCCTTACTCACTCCTTCCCCGGCAGTGCAAGACTGTTTGAGATCGCCGACTCTATTGCCGAGATCAAGACCATCTGTGAGTGCGGAAGAAAGGCTACCGTAAACGCCCGCATCACCGCCGACGGTAAGATAGTAACCAAGGGACGCCAGGTTATGCTGGGCGGTAACGACAGATATCTTGCAATGTGTCACCGCTGCTGGAAAAAGAAGATAGCTGCCGAGCAGTAATCCCGATCAGAGAGATTTAAAGACGAAAGGAATATATAAAATGGAACTCAAGAATATCCTTGCAAAATGCGACCACACCCTTCTTCTTCAGGGCTCGACCTGGGAGGAGATCCGTGCCATCTGTGACGATGGAATCAAATATGGCTGTGCCAGCGTTTGTATCCCCGCCTCCTTTGTTAAGAGGGCAAAGGAATACGTAGGCGACAGGCTCGCGATCTGTACCGTCATCGGCTTCCCTAACGGTTATTCTACGACGGCGGTCAAGGTTTTTGAGACCGCGGACGCTATTAAAAACGGTGCCGACGAGATCGATATGGTCATAAACGTTGGCGACCTTAAGGACAAGAGATACGACCTGATTCTCTCCGAAATCAATGCCATCAAGGCAGCCTGCGACGGCAAGATACTGAAGGTAATTATCGAGACCTGCCTGCTCACCGACGAGGAGAAGATCAAGATGTGCGAGATAGTTTCGGCATCCGACGCCGATTTTATCAAGACAAGCACCGGCTTCTCTACCGCAGGTGCCACCAAGGAGGACGTTGCCCTCTTCGCGAAGCATATGACGAACGGCAAGAGGATCAAGGCCGCGGGCGGCATCGCTTCGCTTGCAGATGCAGAGGACTTTATCAACCTCGGTGCAGAGAGGCTTGGCACCAGCAGAATCGTTAAGATCGCGAAGGCTGAGAGCAACATCAGCGGATATTAATGCAAAAAACAGAATTCAGAATTAAAGGAGTAATTAAAATGGATAACACTAAGTTTCACACCCCACATATTAAGGCAACCCCCGATGATTTTGCAAAGACCGTGCTTATGCCCGGCGATCCTCTGAGAGCAAAGTTTATTGCAGAGACCTTCCTTGAGAATGCGAAGCTGGTTAACAATGTTCGCGGTATCCACGGCTACACGGGCACCTGGAAGGGCGAGAGAGTTTCGGTTATGGCGAGCGGTATGGGTATGCCCTCCATCGGCATCTACTCCTACGAGCTCTTCAACAACTTCGGCGTTGAGAATATTATGCGTATCGGCTCGGCAGGTGCTATGCACGAGAGCGTTAAGGTACGTGACATCATCTTCGGTATGGGTGCCTGCACCAACTCCAACTATGCAGTACAGTATAACCTTCAGGGTGCCTTCGCTCCCATCGCAAGCTACGATATGATGAAGGTTGCTATTGAGGAGGCCGATAAGCTGGGTGCAAGATACGTTGTAGGTAACCTTCTTTCCTCCGACACCTTCTACAATGCTGATGCAGAGGCTACTATGAAGTGGGCGAAGCTCGGTGTTCTCGGTGTTGAGATGGAGGCTGCGGCTCTCTATATGAACGCGGCATACCTTGGCAAGCGTGCTCTTGCAATCTGCACCGTATCCGACCACATCATTACCGGCGAGGCACTTGACGCCGACGCAAGACAGAACTCCTTCACAGAGATGATGGAGATAGCACTTAACACCGCCATCAGACTTTAACGTTCTGTCTGTCGCAAAGGCGATGTAAAGGAGTATAATATGAAAGCAAAAAGAGTATTTATCATAGTTCTTGACTCGGTTGGAATCGGATATGCTCCCGACGCGGCCGATTTCGGTGACGTTGGAGCAAATACTATGAAGCGTATATCCGCATCCGAGAGGTTTAATATCCCTAACCTTATCGCTATGGGACTCGGAAGCATCGACGGGATCGATTATCTCCCGAAGGTTGAATCTCCCTCTGCCGCAGTATGCCGTCTTCGTGAGAGCAGTCGCGGTAAGGACACCACCACGGGCCATTGGGAGATGATGGGTATCGTATCAGAGAGAGCTATGCCCACCTACCCTGACGGATTTCCAAAGGAAATTCTTGACGAATTCTCCCGCCGTACCGGACGCGGCGTTCTCTGTAACAAGCCCTACTCGGGAACAGACGTTATCAGAGATTACGGCAAGGCTCACGTTGATACGGGAGACCTGATAGTATACACCTCGGCGGACAGCGTATTCCAGATCGCCGCACACGAGGAGATCGTTCCCGTAGAGCAGCTTTACGAATACTGTCGCATCGCGAGAGAGATCCTTACGGGCGAGCACGCGGTGGGCAGAGTTATCGCACGTCCCTTCGTTGGTGAGGAGGGTGCGTACCGCCGTACCGAGAATCGTCACGATTACTCGCTGACTCCCCCCGTCCCCACCGCTATGGATGCCATCGGCAACAGCGGTCTTGACGTAATTTCTATTGGAAAGATATATGACATCTTCTCGGGTGCGGGCATAAAGCAGAGCCTGCCCACCCACAACAACGGCGAGGGTATGCAGACTCTTCTTCAGGTACAGAAAAAAGACTTTACGGGTATCTGCTTTGCAAACCTGGTTGACTTTGATATGCTTTACGGTCACAGACAGGATATTGACGGCTATGCAGCGGCACTCACCGCCTTTGACAGCTGGATTCCCGAGTTTATCAGCGGTATGAGAGAGGACGACGTGCTTATGATCACCGCCGACCACGGCTGCGATCCCGGTGACAACAGCACCGACCATACGAGAGAGCAGGTTCCCCTCATCATCTGCGGCAGCAGGATCAGACCTAAAAATCTCGGCACCAGACTCGGCTTTGCCACGATCGGTAACACCGCGGCAGAGCTGCTCGGCGTAGAATTCAACGGGGGCGGTGCTGACTCTCTTGCAAAGGAGATCATATGAATATTTTAAATACCAAAGCTCTTATGGCTATGGCCGAGGAGGCAAGAGAGGCATCCTACTCGCCCTATTCGGGCATAACGGTAGGTGCGGCACTTCTGTGTGCATCGGGCAGAGTGTATAAGGGTGCGAATATTGAAAACGCCTCCTACACTCCCACCGTGTGTGCCGAGCGTGTAGCCTTCTTCAAGGCGGTAAGCGAGGGCGAGCGTGATTTTCTTGCCATCGCAATTGCAGGAGGCGAGGCTGATAAGCCTGCCAAGGCGGATTTTCCTCCCTGCGGCGTATGTCGCCAGGTTATGAGTGAATTCTGCAAGAAGGATTTCGTCGTCCTCTGGGGCAACGGTGAAAAAATCACTAACAAAACCCTGGAAGAAATACTTCCCTGCGGCTTTGATAAGAGCAATTTATAATTTTGACGGCTACACCGTCATCAACGTACCCTCGGTACGTTCATAAAACAGAAAAGGAAGTAAATATGCAGGATATAGGAACACAGTTTCACATCAGATGCAATGCGGGAGACGTAGGTCGCTACGTATTTCTCCCCGGAGATCCCGGGCGGTGCGAGGAGATTGCGAAGCATTTTGACAACCCCGTCCACATCGGGATGAACAGAGAATATAACATATATACAGGCACCCTTCTCGGACAGAAGGTTTCGGTTTGCTCCACGGGTATAGGCGGCCCCTCGGCCTCTATTGCTATGGAGGAGCTTGCTGCTATCGGTGCAGATACCTTTATCCGAATCGGCACCTGCGGGGGCATCGATCTCGACGTTCAGCCAGGCGACGTTATAGTTGCTACGGGAGCGGTCCGCTTTGAGCATACCTCTATGGAATACGCACCTATTGAATTTCCCGCCGTTCCCGACTTTAATATTACGTGGGCTCTCAAGGCGGCAAGCGAGGAGCTTGGCTATCGCACTCACACGGGTGTCGTGCAATGCAAGGACTCCTTCTACGGTCAGCACTCGCCTGAAAGGTCGCCCGTTTATTACGAGCTGCTGAACAAGTGGGAGAGCTGGAAGCGTCTTGGCGTTAAGGCAAGCGAGATGGAATCTGCGGCACTCTTTGTTGTTGCCTCAGCTCTGCACGTTCGTTGCGGAAGCTGCTTCCACGTAATATGGAACCAGGAAAGAGAAAAGGCAGGCCTGGATATGCCTATGACAGAGGACACCTCGGGTGCAATTAAGGTAGGCATTGAGGCGATGAAAAAAATCATTGCTATGGATAACAATATTCAGTAAAAAGTAAACATCAAAAGGATTGGGGAGCAACAATGGAAAACGTTCTGATTATCGGTATTGCAGGCGGCTCGGGCAGCGGCAAGACCACTCTGGCAAAAAACATATTCAATCATTTTTCCGACCGTATCAGCATACTTCGTCACGACGATTACTATAAATCTCAGGACAGTATACCGATGGAGGAGCGTATAAAAACCAACTACGACCATCCCCACGCCTTTGACACCGACCTTCTTATTTATCATATAGACGAGCTGCGGGCCGGCCGTGACGTTTCATCCCCTACATACGACTATTCCCGTCATACAAGATCGGGCGAGGTACGTCATATCAAGGCAAACAAGGTGGTTCTGCTGGAGGGAATTCTTATTCTTGAAAACGAGTCGCTGCGAAACCGACTGGATATGAAGATATTCGTTGACACCGACGCTGACGTAAGAATTCTCCGTCGACTTCTGCGTGACGTAAAGGAGCGTGGACGTAGTATGGATTCGGTTGTTGAGCAGTATCTTTCGACTGTAAAGCCAATGCACGAGGCCTTCGTTGAGCCGAGTAAACGCTACGCCGATATTATCGTACCCGTAGGCGGCGAAAACGCAGTCGCCTGCCAGATGATAATCGATAGGATCGAGAAGCACCTGAAATAAGCATTGGCACACCTCATCCACCGTTTGCTCCGCAACGGTCCCCCTTCCCCAAGGGGAAGGCTATAGCACGAGGCCTTCGTTGAGCCAAGTAAACGCTACGCCGATATTATCGTACCCGTAGGCGGCGAAAACGC
>JAZQDF010000016.1:0-5455 GCA_045546635.1 Eubacteriales bacterium | reverse complement strand
CAACGCATTCCTCGGCGTATGTCACTCTATGGCACATAAGCTCGGTGCCTTCCACCACCTGCCCCACGGCGTAGCGAACGCACTTATGATCGAGGAGGTTATCCGCTTTAACTCCTCCGATTCTCCCGCAAAGATGGGTACCTTCTCCCAGTACGACCACCCCAAGACGATGCAGAGATATGCAGAGATCGCAGACCATCTCGGTCTTGGCGGCAGAAAGACACAAAACAAGGTGGAAAATCTTATTTCGGCCATCAACAAGCTGAAGGCAAGAGTAGGCATCAAGGCACGAATCAAGGACTATGGCATTGACGAGGCGACCTTCCTCGCCAGCCTTGACGAGATGTGCGAGCAGGCATTTGACGATCAGTGCACCGGTGCAAACCCCAGATACCCCCTTATCAGCGAGATCAGACAGATGTACCTTAACGCATATTACGGCAGACACTTCACAGAGCAGCAGATGCCCAACACCCACCTGACCAACGTAAAATTTGACAAGGCGAAAACCGCACTTCACAGCAATCACAAGGGCGAAAGAGAGGAGTAAAAAATGAATTTCGATTATATTGTTGCCGAAAGACCGAACAAGACCGTCTATCGCGACGGCGACCGCTGTATCAAGGTGTTCAGCGAGGGCTTCTCAAAGGCCGACGTGCTGAACGAGGCACTTAACCAGGCGAGAGTAGAGGGCATCGGCCTTAATCTGCCCGCCATCCGCGAGGTAACCGTCGTAGACGGAAAATGGGCTATCGTGACCGACTTTATCGAGGGCAAAACCCTCTCCCAGCTTATGAAGGAGCATCCCGAAAGGCGTGATGAATACCTCGCTATGCTGGTGGATATACAGCTGTCCATACATCAGCACACCTGCCCCCTCCTTACCAAGCTGAAGGACAAGATGCACCGCAAAATATCCTCCTCGTCTATTGATGCGACGGTGAGATACGAGCTTCACACCCGCCTTGAGGGTATGCCAAAGCACAACAAGCTCTGTCACGGGGACCTCTGTCCCTCCAACGTCATTATCACCGAGGACGGCACCCCCTACGTTATTGACTGGGCTCACGCAACCCAGGGCAACGCCTCGGCCGACGCGGCGAGAACCTACCTCACCTTCAGGCTGTCGGGAGATGAGGAGGCGGCAGAAAGCTACCTCCGTCTTTTCTGTAAGAAGAGTGACACCGCAAGACAGTACGTAGAAAAATGGATGCCCATCGTAGCCGCATCCCAGTCTGTAAAGGGTAAGGCTGAGGAAAAGGAGCTGCTTATGAGCTGGGTAAACGTGGTAGACTGGCAGTAAGACCGCCAAGTCTTCATTCAATATAACATTTACAGGACTGCCGTTTTTTACCGCGGCAGTCCTTTTTTTACACATTATTCACATTTTCAGAATAAAAGCTATTGACTTTTTGTGCATATTGTGATATAATACGCCTGCTTTGGTATATGATTGCGATATGGGCAAGCGTTTCTACAAACCGCCGAAAATGGTTGACTACCGAATTTTTCACGTAGTACATTTTAGGAGGTTTTTTTATTTATGAACTGGGATATTGCACTTGAGATATTTGGATATATAGGAACGGCACTGGTCCTTCTGTCCTTCGTAATGAGGGACATAAAGTGGCTGCGGGCGGTAAATATGGCGGGCGGGTTTATCAGCCTTATATACGCCATCTGCGTAAACACGATGCCCGTCGTGGTGCTTAACGGCTCGCTGATCCTGATAAACGGAGTACAGCTGATGCGAATTATCCGCGAGGAAAGAAAAGTCGCCCCGGCTATCAAGAATGTCGAGGCAGACGCATATGATGAAAGTGATAAAGAGAAGGAGGAAGGTAAAATATGAAGCTTATAATAGACGGACGTGAGGTGACGCCCCGTGCCGACCAATCCCTGCTTGACATAATCAGAGAGATGGGGCTCGTGACGGGAAGGCTGTCCACCGATCCCATCGCCGCGAAGATCGGCGGTGATATATTCACACTTAACTACATCCCCCTTCGCGAGAAGGACGTTCGCCCCGACTCCGAGAGAGTGAGGGAGGCGGTTGCCGCATCGGGCGGTATCGTTCGTCTCGTCAGATATTCCGACGCGGCAGGCAGCGAGGTGTATACCAGAACTGCACAGTTCGTCCTCTTCCTCGCCATCGAGCAGCTCTGGCCCGAGGCGGAGGCTACTATGAGCTTTACCGTAGGCAGCGGACTTTATATTAAAGTAAGCGGTGCTCCCGACTTCTCTGCCGAGCTTCTCCGCGAGAGAGTCGATAAGATAGTGGAGGAGGATATTCCCCTGCTCCGCCACAGAGTCAGCACGAAGGATGCGATCGAATATTATAAAAACAACGGCCAGGAGGACAAGGCAAGATTGCTGTCCTACCGTACCATTGATACCTTTGATATGTATCAGCACGGCGACTATGCCGACTACTTCTACGGCGAGGTCGCACCCTCTACGGGATACCTGCGTTCCTACGATATTCTGGAGGCCGAGGAGGGCTTTATCTTCGTATTCCCGCAGAAGAAATCCCCCGACCGCGTATCCCAGTACAGAGAGCAGCCCAACCTGTTCGCCGTATGCAACGAGGGTAAGGAGTGGGGCGAGCTTATGGAATGCGAGACGGTTGCCGACCTTAACGAGCTTGTTGACAACGGCAGAATAAGAGAGCTTATCCGTATCAACGAGGCACTTCACGAGAAGAGATTCTCTGCCATTGCGGACGAGATATGCCGCAGGGGTGCAAGGGCGGTTATGCTGGCGGGCCCCAGCTCGTCGGGTAAGACCACCTCGGCAAACAGGCTCTCCACCCAGCTTCGCGTTCACGGCAAGAAGCCCATACTTATGAGCCTTGACGACTACTACGTAGACCGCGACAAGATCGAGCCCGGCCCCGACGGCAAGGTTGACCTTGAGCACATCAACACCATCGACACCGAGCTTTTCGGTCAGCATCTTGAGATGCTGCTTCGGGGCGAGGAGGTAGAGCTTCCCTCCTTCAGCTTCAAGCGTGGACGCCGCGAATGGCTGGGCCACAAGCTTCGCCTTGACGAGAAGTCGGTTATTATAGTAGAGGGACTTCACGCGATGAATCCCGTCCTTCTTCCCGAGGGGCTTGATTCCTCCCTTGTGTTCCGTCTGTTCGTAACACCCCTTCTGCCCCTTAATCTTGATGACCATAACCGCATTCCCTCAAGCTATCTCAGGCTTCTCCGCCGCATCGTGCGTGACTACGAAACACGCGGCTCGTCGGTGGCACACACCCTTGATATGTGGCAGTCGGTAAGAGCCGGCGAGGAAAAGTGGATCTATCCCTTCCAGGAGAACGCCGACGTTATGTTCAACAGCTCTACCCTCTACGAGCTTGCCGTACTGAAGAAGCACATCTTCCCCCTGCTTACCGACATTGAGCCCTCCGACGAATGCTACGACCAGGTTCGCTCGGTGGTAAAGGTGCTTAACTTCGTCCACGAGGCAGACGTTGACTTTGAGATCCCGCCCACATCCCTCGTCCGCGAGTTTATCGGTGGCAACACCTTCTACAGGAAGTGATTTTAAAAATGGCTTTTGCCATCCAAAAAACGTAGAATTTGCATTTTTGTAAACTAAACATAACAAAAAACCGCCTTTGGCTAAGCCTTGGGCGGTTTTGTTTTACAACGTTTTATTATCAGATTGGAAGATCAAGCCTACGCAGTCTGTCAATAAGCTCGTCATCCTCGCTCTGAATATCCTCTGCTGCGTCGATGCGACGGCGAAGGTCGATCATACGGCGGTCAATGTCGGCAAGGCTCTCGGCACACAGGCGAAGCTCGTCGCTGACGTAATCGGCGTTGGGAATCTCCTTTTTATACTTCATCTGATGCTCAAGGCTCGCCCAATAATCCATCGCAATGGTGCGTATCTGCACCTCGACCTTCACGTCCTGCCTTACGTCAGAGAGAAAGACGGGTATGGACAGGATAAGATGCAGACTGCGATATCCGTTTGGCTTCGGGTTTTCAATATAATCCTTCTTGGCGATAAGGGTGACGTCATCCTGGTTAAGAAGTGCGTCGGCAATAAGGTAGATATCGTCAACGTAGGGACAGATAACCCTGACCCCTGCAATATCGTGGATATTCTCCCTGATGCTGTCAAGACCTACGGGAATTTTACGGCGAATAAGCTTCTCAAAGACGCTCTCGGTCCTTTTCAGGCGGGAGGTAATGGAGCTTATGGGATTACGCTTATGCTTCAGCTTGAATTCGCAGTCCAGCACCTCAAGCTTCGTCCTGATCTCCTTCATCGCACAGGTGTAAAGCATCTGCATTTCCTTGTATTCCACAACCGACCACATCATTCGCTTGGTCTGGTCGATAAGCATATCCATAGCACCGCTGTCGTTCAGCATCTGCATCATACCGCGGGCGGTCTTGTCAATTAAAGAACGGTCGTCATTCATTGTCATATCTCCTTGTTGCTTTTTCTTATATTATATCACGAAATTTTTACAATTTCTTGCTTTTTTTGTAAATATAGCCTTTTTTGTTTCGGATTTCAGTCGCCGATTGTTAAAAAAAGCCGCATACGTCAGCGGCTTTTTTTGTTTTATTCGGTTTTTTCGCTTGAGCTATTCCGAGCGTTCTCCACCTTTACCGCGGTATCAAGAGAATCGCGATAAATGACGAAACGGCAGAAGAGGAACTCCAAAACGAAGTTAAGCAGCATAGTCACCGCCTCGACCAGGATACCGTGAACGCCCATACCCTCTACCCACTGTCCGAGCAGCATCGTGGTGGGTGTAAATACGGCGTAGAAGCCGAGCAGCTGTGCCATTGCCTTCGGCACGTTGGCGGCAGACTTGAAGGTAACCTTACGGTTGATAGTGAAATTCCAGATTATAGAAAGCAAAAGGCTGACGAGATAGGCGAGCCAATATTTAAGCTCCAGAGCCTCGTAAAGAAGGGTGAAGGACCCGATCTGTATCACGCCCGCACTGATGGATATAAGGGTGAATTTCACCGCACGGATGATCTCAATTGCTTTGTCTGATTTCTGCATAGTTGTCATTCTCCTATCGGGGTTGTGTGACGATTATAGCATAAACGTCAACAAAATTCAATAGAAATCTGTGATGTTGAGCTTTCGTCAGTTTTCTATCCCAAGAGAAAATCCATACATAGCATCAGGGCAAAGCCACACAGCAGGGCGTAGGTTGCACCACGCTGCGAGCCGTGGGCGTGGGTTTCGGGAATCATCTCGTCAGAAATGACGTAAAGCATCGTTCCGCCCGCGAAGGCGAGTGCAAAGGGCAAAATCACCACAGATATGCTTACCGCAAGGTAGCCGATAAGCGTGCCGACGATCTCTACGACACCCGTCAGGGCGGCAATAAGCAGAGTGCGTTTTTTGCTTACACCCGCCGCCAGCATCGGTGCGATAATAACCATACCCTCAGGAATATTCTGCAGGG
>JAZQDF010000015.1:0-3740 GCA_045546635.1 Eubacteriales bacterium | reverse complement strand
TGTCTTCCTAAGACCGCTTGGCCTCCGACTTATATAATCAAGTCCGCCCTAACCCAGCGGGCTTTTTTATTTTTTATGGGGCATTTTTGCATCGGGAAAACGGATGAATGTGACTTGGTCACACTGTTAAAAATAAATACTTGACTATTTTTTTATTATATGCTAATATAAATATAGAAATAAAACGTCTCCGGAAAGGAGTAGAAAAATTATGAAAGCAAGAAATTATGAGCATCTAAGCCGCGAAATGTCCGAGCGTATCAGATATGACAGAGAGCACGGCACAGGCCCAAACTTTGCCGCCGACGGCAGTAAGGCAATTCGCCGTGATATGTCCTCTGACCGCGAGTCTGCCTGGCGTCCCGCTTATCTTCGTGACGTTGATAAGATTTTGCACAGCCCATATTATAACAGATATACCGACAAGACGCAGGTGTTCTCCTTCTATAAGAATGACGATATCACAAGGCGTGCCCTCCACGTCCAGCTCGTTTCCCGTACCGCCCGTACCCTCGGTGCCGCACTGGGACTTAACCTTGATCTTATAGAGGCCATCTCCCTCGGCCACGATATCGGCCACACCCCCTTCGGCCACGCGGGCGAGAGGTTTATCAGCGAGGTTTACCGTGCCGAAACAGGCCGCTATTTCAACCATAACGTCCACTCGGTAAGGGTGCTTGACGGTATTTTCGACCACAACATCACCCTCGACACTCTTGACGGTATCATCACTCATAACGGCGAGTTTGAAATGGACGAATACCGCCCCGTTTTCCTCGATGGCTTCAAGGCCTTTGACGAGATGGTGGAGAGCTGCTACGTTGACCAGGCTAATATCATCAGGATAATCCCCTCCACGCTTGAGGGCTGCGTCGTTCGTGTATCCGATATCATTGCCTATCTCGGCAAGGACCGGCAGGATGCCGTTCGTGCAGGCCTGCTTGATTCCTCCCACGATATCGTTGACGCCGGCATCGGAATTATCAACTCTGATATTATGAATAACCTTATGGTCAATATCATCGAGAACAGCTACGGCAAGCCTTATATCAAGCTTGACGAGGAGCATTACCAGTCTATGCGTGCGGCGAAGCGTGATAATTACGAGCAGATCTATAAGAAGGATCACGTGTCAAAGATCCTTGACGAAACCGTAAGACCGATGATGCACAGAATGTATTATCAGCTCCTTGCCGACCTTAAGGCAGGGAAGAGGTCCTCGCCGATCTATAAGCATCACGTTGATTTCGTTCTGGCAAATCACTATGCTCACAGCAAGCCATATATGGAAACCGAGCCTAATCAGATCGTCGTTGACTACATCGCCTCGATGACCGACGACTATTGCACCGAGCTCTATAAGTTCCTCTTCCCGACCAGCAGCGTTGACATCAAGTACCGCGGCTACTTTGAGGATCTTGAGGCTCCCATTCTATAATAAGCGAAGGCCGCCCTGCGATCCTGCTCGGCGGCATTTTGCAATTATTGTATAAGCCCGAAGCCTTTTTTCGCGGTTTGGAGTCTATATAAACGGAGGTAATAAAAATGAAGAAGCTTTTAGCCTTATGCTTGCTGCTTACGATACTGTCGGCAGCCTTGTTGACCTCATGCAGCTTCAACAATTATAAGCCTTTTGCTCTTAAATATCAAAATTCTGATTATGCACCCTACACAGATGGAGAGCCCAAAATCTTTTTGGTCGATCTGCTTAATAACGGTAAATGGCATAATGACGTTGCGAAATGCGATTGTGATTACACTGTAATGATGAAGAATCAACGAGAGATTTCTTACCACAGCGAATGTGGAACCTTTATAGATTATGATCTTGATAAATCTCTGACGGTCAGCGAGGAGGATAGAGTAAAGCTTAACGGTTACCTTACGGGCGTTATGTGTGAAGGTAACGTTCACTTCCTTGATGAAAATCACAGGTGTACCGTCTGTGGCTTTGAGATGACTGAGTAAAAGGAGAAGAAATGAAAAGAATATTCACCTTCATTTTGATTGTAGTTTTAACGCTTACCTGGATTACCGCCTGTAGTAATGGTGCTAACCGTTTCTATAAGGGTAAAGTATTGAAGGAATTTCAGATTACGGATTTTCCTAAGCCACAGGGGGTAGGGGATTTTGAAGCAACCAACAGCAGGCTATCTTTTAATACCACGGCAGAAGGCTTTGAGGAATATGCAAAGCAAATATACACCTATCTTGTCGAAAAGGACTTTAAGTATTTCGGTTATCAGGGTGACGTGCTTTCAACCTTTTTTGGCGGAGCTCCGGAGTATGAGTTTTATATAAGCTCTGAGTTTTCCGAGCATCAATATCTTGTTGACAGAAACGGGAACGAATACGAAAATTGCTATATTTTTGTTTTCTCTGATGAATTATCGGATGACAACGGTTTGCTTAACGAATGTGCTATTAAGGTGAGATATCGTCCCGATGATGCGGAATACAATTCTTATGTTAGTATTAGTTATAACGGGAATGTGTTGACCAGCTATACCTTGATAACCGACAATGAAAAGTGATTATGAAAAATGTAATATCAATACTTTTACTGCTCTCGCTTTGCTTCTCATTTGTAGGCTGCAAGGGTTCAGAGCCTAAAGAAATATCCTGTGAGGAAATAATAGTTGCATACAAGGATGCGGGCTACACCGTGCTATATCACGGTCACGAGAGCGACACAGCTTATAACGATATTGGCATATATTGTTCATTTGAGATTCGCGATCCTGATAACGCGGATAATTATATGTATATTGATCGTTACTTTACCGAAGAGGATGCTAAAGCTGCAATCAAAGAACAGCAGTTTAACCCTATTCTGTGGCTTTTCTTCGGCATTTTCGGTGAATGGCGTTGGCTTCACACGGGATGCTATGGAGATCTGACCTATTCCACCTTTGATAGGGGAATGATAAAGCCCCTTCGCGATATAATGAAATAAGGAGAAGCTTATGTTTGGTTTGTTTGCAAAAAAAGAGATGAATATAAAGGCAGCCGAGGAATTCTGGGCGTGGTTTTCAGAGAATGAGGAATGGATCATTTCTACCTATAAGACCGACGGAATGAAGGTCGTTACGGCAGTTGATGAGAGGATCAAGCCTGTCTTCCCTTATTTTAAGGGAGAGCTTGAATTCCAGTTAGGCTTTAATAACGGTGCGGGAGAGTTTTTCTTCTTCCACCTGGGAAATAAAAATCTTATCAGGGACGGAAGGTCACTCGGCGAAATGATGCCCAATGCTCTTAAGGCTCGTTGGACTTACGTTCTTGAAGCATAATAATGTTAAAAGAAAAATGCACTCAGTCGAGTGCATTTTTTACATTCTGAGTCATAACCACCAG
The DNA here is from genome assembly GCA_045546635.1 of Eubacteriales bacterium. Taxonomy (GTDB): domain Bacteria; phylum Bacillota; class Clostridia; order Oscillospirales; family CAG-272; genus UBA1740. The sequence goes on along the minus strand of JAZQDF010000015.1, from coordinate 386 downwards.
CCGTGCTGGTGGCTTGCACAAGCCCCCTTGGGGCATTTCACACGCTGAGCCTATAGGCTCGTCGAATTGCCCGCCACTTGGGAAAGTTTCCCCAGCGCCACAGATGTGGCTACTATCTTTGAGCCTCCCTTGTGTAAAGGGAGGTGGCACGGCTTACCGTGACGGAGGGATTGTTTTATCATTCTTTTACACGAGTACAATCCCTCAGTCAGCTTCGCTGACAGCTCCCTTTGCACAAGGGACCCTCCGCCGCGGCGGGAACTGTGCAAATCTGAATCTTTCCTGAACCACCAGCACTGCTGGTGGTTTTCGTTATACAATAAAAAAGCTACACCCGAATGAGTGAAGTCGGATCTAGCCATGTCGTTCTGTGAGCCAAGGAGTTG
>JAZQDF010000014.1:0-9436 GCA_045546635.1 Eubacteriales bacterium | reverse complement strand
TATCCTTGATGAGCCCAGCATCGGTCTGCATCAGCGTGATAACGGAAAGCTTATCGGTACTCTGAAAAGACTTCGCGATCTTGGTAACAGCGTTATCGTAGTTGAGCACGATGAGGACACGATGCGTGAGGCTGATTTTATCGTTGACGTCGGTCCCGGTGCGGGTATTCACGGCGGCGAAATAGTCGTCAGCGGCACGCCCGAGGAGGTAGGAAAATGCGAAAGCTCCATAACGGGTGCCTATCTTTCGGGCAGAAAAAGCATTCCCGTACCCAAGACGCGTAGGGCGGGCAACGGCAATTTTATCCGCATCATCGGTGCGGCAGAAAACAATCTTAAAAATATTAACGTGGATATTCCCCTCGGCACCTTCACCGCGGTGACGGGTGTTTCGGGCAGTGGAAAATCCTCGCTTATCAACTCTATTTTATATCGCACGCTGGCGAGGGATCTTAACCGAGCCATCACCTATCCCGGCAGGGTAGAGCGTGTTGAGGGACTTGAGCATCTTGATAAGGTCATTTCCATTGACCAGAGCCCCATCGGCAGAACGCCAAGATCCAACCCCGCAACCTATACGGGACTTTTCACCGATATACGAAATCTTTTTGCTCAGACTCGCGATGCGAAGGCAAAGGGATATTCCTCGGGCAGATTTTCCTTCAACGTCCGCGGCGGACGCTGTGAGGCCTGCGAGGGTGACGGCGTCAAGTGTATTGAGATGAATTTTCTTCCTGACGTCTATGTCAAATGTGACGTCTGCCAGGGTAAGCGTTACAACCGTGATACCCTTGACGTAAAGTATAAGGGAAAGAGCATCTACGACGTGCTTGAGATGTCGGTAGAGGAGGGGCTTAACTTCTTCGACGGACTTCCCGCCCTGCAGAGAAAGCTGCAGACGCTGTTCGACGTTGGCCTTGGATATATCAAGATCGGTCAGTCCTCCACCACTCTATCGGGCGGTGAGGCACAGAGGGTAAAGCTTGCTACCGAGCTTGCAAAACGCTCAACGGGAAAGACCATCTATATCCTTGACGAGCCGACTACGGGACTTCATACAGAGGACGTGTCGAAGCTTATCGGAATTCTTCAGCGACTTTGTGACGGCGGTAATACCGTTGTGGTTATCGAGCATAATCTCGACCTTATCAAGACCGCCGATTATATTATTGATCTAGGCCCCGAGGGTGGCGACGGCGGTGGAACTGTGGTTTGCACAGGCACGCCCGAGCAGGTTGCCTCCTGCGAGAGCTCCCACACGGGCGAATTTCTTAGAGAAAAATTAGGTGTCTGATATGCACTACGGATTAATTAAAAAATGCGATATCGCAAACGGCGAGGGCCTGCGTGTCAGCATATTTGTCAGCGGCTGCCGTAACAGATGTCACGGCTGCTTTCAGCCCGAAACCTGGGATTTCAGCTATGGCAAACCGTTTGATTCTCTCGCTATGGATGAGATACTCTCGGCGGCAGAAAATCCGTCTGTAAGGGGACTTACCGTCCTGGGCGGCGAGCCTCTCGAGCCGGAAAATCAGTCTGACGTACTTGAGATTTTACGTAAATTCAAGGAAAAATACCCCCAAAAAACCGTCTGGCTTTATACGGGGAATTTATACGAGGAGCTGATCGGTGATATGGGAGAGCACAGATCCCACCTTCCCATAACCGCCGAGCTTCTCTCCCTGGTCGACGTTCTCGTTGACGGTCGGTATATGGAGGAGGAGAAATCCCTCGGCCTTCGCTTCCGCGGTTCAAGAAATCAGCGTATTATAGATATGAATGAAACGCGGAAAAACGGTAGCATCACAATTTGGGAAGGCTGTCGCGAGGACAGAAGCTTTTAATGCAGAATCAAAATGCAGAATTGATTTACTTTGGAGAAAAATATGAAGGTTAATATCAAGAAATTAGACGAGCGGGCAATCATACCCACCTATGGAACAGAATTTTCGGCAGGAGCAGATCTTTATGCCCTGCTTGACTCTGCCATAGAGATCCCGCCTCACAAAACCACCTTTGTCCGTACCGGCATTTCGGTGGAGATCCCCGTCGGCTATTGCGGACTTATCTTTGCCAGATCGAGTATGGGGGCAAAGCGTGGTCTCGCCCCTGCAAACAAGGTTGGCGTTATTGATGCCGACTACCGCGGTGAGATTATGGTGACGCTTCATAATCATAGTGAGACGGCTGCCACCGTCGAGCCCTGCGAGCGTATAGCCCAGCTTGCTATAGTGCCTTTTCTGAAGGCAGAGTTCGAGGAGTGTGACGAGCTTTCCGACACCGCTCGCGGTGCGGGTGGCTTCGGCTCTACCGGTACTAAATAAGAGGAAGATATTATGGGACTTATTAATAAAATTGCTCAATATAAGGAGTATAAGGGCGGAGTGAAGCATTGCACCTTTAACCCCGATGGGCCGGGTGTGGTTCGTATTCACCTTATTCCTCCGAAATTCCGTTTATTCATCAACCCGAGCTACATACTGCTTCTTAACGGCTATTATATGCTCCCCTTGGGCTATTCCTGGGCGATAACGCTCTCTGCCTTTATGGAGGAGGTTGGCAAATATGACGGCCGTGAGATAAGCGAGGAGGATTACGGCAATATCTATACCCGTACGGTCTCAAGGGCACGTAAGGTATATCCCACCGCAGACGTGGAGGATATCCGCGAGGACCTTGCATATATGCTCGACGTGATCTTCGCCGTTGCCAAGGGCGAGATGACCGATGCCGAGATCGACAGGATGTCTATCCGCTCCTATGCCGGCAATATGTATGCCCCTCACAGAATGGATCTTATGGTTAGTGCTATGACCGATGCCGAGGGCAGATGGAAGTGTAATCAGAAGTGCCTTTTCTGCTACGCAGCAGGCGAGTGCCTTTCCTCTGCTCGTGAGCTTTCTACTGAAGAGTGGAAGCGTGCTATTGATAAGCTTCGTGAGGCAGGCGTTCCTATGCTCACCTTTACGGGCGGCGAGCCTACTATGAGAGGGGATATCTGTGAGCTTATAGACTATTCAAGATGGTTCGTCACCCGACTTAATACCAACGGCGTCCTTCTTACTGAAGAGCTTTGTATTGGACTTCGTGACGCCAGCCTTGACAGCGTCCAGGTAACTCTCTATTCTCACGACGAGGATATACATAATTCTCTCGTCGGCTCAAACCACTTTGCCGACACCGTCCGCGGTATAAAAAATGCGGTTAAGGCAGGTCTTGACGTCAGCATAAATACTCCTCTTTGTAAGAAAAATGCCGATTACGTCGAAACGCTGAGGTTTATTTCATCCCTCGGCGTCCGCTTCGTAACGGTCAGCGGCCTTATCTGTACGGGTATGGCAGAGGACAGTCACGGGGAGTACGACCTTGACTCCGACGCTCTTTTTGATATCGTCCGTCGGGCGAAGAAGTACTGTGACGAGAACGGGATGGAGATCGATTTCACCTCGCCGGGCCTTATTGATGAGGAGAAGCTTCGCGGTATCAATATGAATTCTCCGATGTGCGGTGCCTGCCTTTCCAATATGGCAATTGCACCCGATGGCAGCGTTATCCCCTGTCAGAGCTGGCTTGACGGTGATAGCAGCCTGGGTAATATTCTTACCGACAGCTTTAAGAGGATCTGGAGAAGTGCGGATTGCCGCGATCTCAGATATATGACAGATGAAGAGGCTAAGTGCTGTCCCTTCAGAAAGAGAGGACATAATGGCTGAAGATAAAGACGTAAAATATGATTTTTCAGAGGAAACGATAAAAAGAAAGCGTAAATTTCCTATTGCAAGGACGGTTTTGCTGGTCATCCTCATTCTCCTTCAGATAGGCCTGGCGGCTCTTATGGTATTCTATGAGCCAAAGCCCCAGGACGAAATTACCAAATATCGCGTATACGTCACCCCAAAAAGCGATGGAACGCTGGATATTGAGTACAGAATTCTCTGGACACCGCTTGACGAAGACGAGCCTCTTACCTTCATATACGTAGGAGTGCCGAATCACAATTGTACAGTCACCGGATATTCCGATAACGTCTCCTATGTAGAGGAGTATTATCAGGGCGGTCAATGTCACGTTGACCTTATTCTCGACAGAGAATATTACGCGGGCGAGACTCTTGAGATAGCTCTTAATATCAACCAGGGCAGTATGCTTTGCCGCAGGGGCGATCAGTATTTCTACGAGCTTGTTCCTTGCTGGTTTAATGCGACTCCCGTGTCCAGTTATACCTTCTTCTGGCGTAAGACCGAGGGTGACGTCTCAACCAATTCCGATAGTGAAAGCGAGGATTGGTATATCTGGAACGGCAGTATGGAGCCGGGAGACTACCGTCTTATGCGTGTCGATCGCGAGCCGAGTGATGCGAAGACCACTTACTATGGCCCCTTTGATGATTCTGATGTGTATAACGAGCTTCATTCGGATAGGATAGGTATAATCATCCTTCTCGCCGTCGGCATCCTCGTTCTCTTTATTTTCGAGGTGTTTCTCGTGGATACCGTTATCTCCTACTATAGGGGAAGGGGATTCATTTCAGGCTACGGTCATCCTATGTATACCTACGGCAGAGCCAATAGATTCTATATCATCGCACATAATCAGCACAGCGTTGATAACGCTGCCATTCATTCAAACGGTGTGGGTGGCCACGGCGGCTGTGCCTGTGCTTGTGCCTGTGCCTGTGCTTGTGCAGGAGGCGGCAGGGCAGGCTGCAGTCAGAAGGATACTTATAAGACAAAGAAAACGGAGGACTCGGATTCCGAGTAACCGCACTAAAAAACGGCTATTTATGGTAGTTTTCAAACATTATTCGCCCGTTTTGACAGAAAAAAGGCACGCATTTGCGTGCCTTTTTTGTTTTTGATTTTTAAAACACAGCCTCAGACATCAAATTTATCCCTTGAAATATTCCTTTGTAAAGTAAATATCTTCTTTGGAAATTTTGAACTCTCTTCCGTCAAGGTAATCGAGGCAGGTAGGCTCGGATTTGTCGAAGGAGAAACGCAGACGGTAGGAGTAAAGGGCCTGATACTTATATCCCCTCGATCTGTCGTTTTTGTTTACACCGTACTTGCCGTCACCGATAAGAGGATGTCCGAGATGTGCCATATGTGCACGGATCTGATGGGTGCGTCCGGTAAGAAGCTCAACCTCAATCAGAGCCGAGTCACTTCTTTTTGCCACAACCTTGTATTTTGTGATAATTTCCTTTGCACCACGCGGTGGATTCTTCTCATACACCCGCACGATATTGGCCTTGTCATCCTTGATCAGAAAGGCCTTGACCGTTGCTGCCTCGGGCTTCGGTATTCCGTGAACCGCCGCAAGATAGAATTTGTCTATCTCACGCCTCTTGATCTTTTCGTTCATCACGCGAAGGGCCTCGGCATTCTTTGCCGCAATAACGATTCCTCCTGTGTTACGGTCTATCCTGTTGCACAGGGCAGGGGCAAAGGACTGCTCACACTCGGGCTTGTACTCGCCTCTTTGGTATAGGTATGCCTGAATATGTGTTATCAGCGTATTAGTCGAGCCCTTCTCGTCCTCGTGTACCGATACGCCGGGCCGCTTGTTTAGCAGCATAACGTTTTCATCCTCGTAAATAATATCGAGTCGGGGCGTTATGCTTTCAAAGGAATGACTGTCCGTCTTTTTCTCAAAGAACTCGTCACTAAGGAAGCATTGTATACGGTCGCCCTCGGCAAGAAGGGTGCTGTTTTCGGCACGCTTTCTGTTTACCTTGATCTTTTTGAGCCGTATAGACTTATACAGCAGGCTCATCGGTAGGTCGAGCGTCTTGGTAATAAACTTGTCAAGTCGCTGTCCCGCATCGTTTTTACCAACTATCAGCTCTCGCATAGCATACCTCCTTTCAACTTATTCTTATCGGTTCTTTACTTGGTTCCGAAGATTCTGTCACCTGCGTCACCGAGACCGGGCACGATGTATGCGTGCTCGTTAAGATATTCGTCAAGAGCCGCAGCGTATATATCGACGTCGGGGTGATCTGCCTGTACCTTCTTTACTCCCTCGGGTGCTGCAACAAGGCACATAAGCATAATATGCTTTGCACCCTTCTGCTTTACCATTGTAATGGCGTCGCTGGCAGAGCCGCCTGTGGCGAGCATAGGATCTACGATAATAACCGTTCTTTCATCAAGCTCGGGGGGCATCTTGCAGTAGTATTCTACGGGCAGATGGGTTTCGGGGTCGCGATAAAGTCCGATATGACCTACTCGTGCTACGGGAACGAGGCGAAGCAGGCCGTCAACCATACCCAGACCTGCACGGAGTATGGGAACTATGGCAAGCTTCTTTCCCGCGATCTTTTTTTGTACGGTCTTGCAGATAGGTGTTTCGATTTCCACGTCCTCGGTGGGCAGATTTCTTGTGATCTCATAGCCCATAAGCATAGAGATTTCGTCAAGCAGCTGCTTGAACTCGCTTGTGGGGGTGTCCTTCTGCCTCATTATCGTCAGCTTGTGCTGGATGAGAGGATGCTCTATAACCTGAAAATTGCTCATAACTAATCTCCCTTTTTTGTTTTTTCGATTATATTATACCTCCTCAACGCCCTTTTTTCAAGTCCCCTCGCATATTTTTGTCATTTTTCTTTTCCTCCCGCGGCATATACTGTAGTATTCTGATAAGGAGGAAATTATGAACGGATCAACTCTTGTAATTATGGCTGCAGGGCTTGGCAGTCGCTTTGGCGGGCTTAAGCAGACGGTGGATGTGGACGGACGGGGACACAGACTTATGGATTACTCGATTCACGACGCTATTTCTGTAGGATGCAGCCGAGTGGTGTTTATAATCGGCCCGACGATGCATCCCGACTTTTGCCGTATTATGGAACGAAAATGGCTGGGACGTGGTGTTGAAATTGCGTTCGCAATACAGTCTCTTGACTCTTTTACAGGGGATTTTGAAATTCCGAACGGAAGGAAAAAGCCCTGGGGTACCGCCCACGCCGTAGCCTGCCTTGAGGGGATGATGGATTCGCCGTTTGTCCTTATTAATGCCGACGATTTTTACGGTGCCGACGCCTTTCGCAAGATTTTTTCTGCAATTCAATCGGACTCTGACGAATGCTATGCCGTTGGCTACCGCCTCGCTAATACTCTGAGTGAAAACGGCAGCGTGTCACGGGGAATATGCAGGGGGGAGGGGGGATTTCTTAAGGAGATCTGCGAGGTGGGGGGGATCAGACGGCAGGGACGCGAGATCCTATCTGACTGCGGCTTGCTTGACCCAAATGCCACCGTTTCAATGAATTTGTGGGGACTTACGCCGCGGGTGATAGAGGAATGCAGGCGTGCCTTTGACAGATTTTTAAAGGATGAGTTAATGGCGGCACCTCTGACAGCCGAGCTTTTTCTTCCCGCCGTCATCTCCCGTATGATAGAGCAGGGCAGGCTATCCGTCAGGCTGATGGGATGCGATTCGGTATGGCTTGGAATGACCTACGGCGAGGATAGGACTGCTCTTCGCAGGGCACTTGACGCTCTTGCTGCTCGCGGTGAATATCCTTTGGATTTCTGACCTTGGCAAAGAAAAAAAGACCGCTCGATTCTCCCCGACGGTCTTTTTAAAACTTTATTCACTCTCTTTAAGACAGATTTTTGCGTAGCTTTCCTTCATATATTTTTTGTTAAGCACCGCTGCCTCGCCCTTGTCCCGTACGTCGATAAAGGCCTGCTCGATGAATTGCATCGTACGGGGATTGCCCTCAACCCTTCTGCCGTATCTCATCCAGTGCTCAAGCGGAAGCTCGGTAGAATACCCCTTTCCCGCGTAGACTCTTGTTGCCGCAAGCTTATCGCACACGCATTCTACGGCGTATTCGTAGGGCATAAGCGGTTGGGTGGTGCATTCGCCGTCATACCAGTATTCAATATGATGCTTGTTTCTGCCCTTATGATGCAGCCAGGCGGCACTGTAGCCCTGTTCTCTGCGACTGACTCCGAGGGGAGAGCGGTTTCCCTGAAAGAATTTTACACTCTCGAAGAATTCCTCGGGTGAAAACTTTGACGTATCGTGCCAGATTCCACGCCATACAAGGCCGCATTTTGCACAGTTTATAAACACACGCCACTTGTGTCTTATTACAACACCCAGATGACCGAAAAAGTTTGTAAGCTTCATATAAAACCTCTTTCCTTAATCCACTCTGTTAATTGTAAACCTTTTTTTGCCCTTTGTCAACAGCTATTGGAAAATAATAAAAAATTATTAAAATTATTAAAATCCGTTGACAAATGTAAAAAAAGATGATAAAATATGATTAAGCTATAACATAGCTACAAAAAAGGAGGTATACGAAATGAAAAAGACATTATCGGCAATTCTTGTATGCGTTCTTCTTGCTTGCACGCTTCTTACTCTTGCATCCTGCGGTAAGTCGCTCAGCGGTAAGTACGAGGCAGATCTCAGCGTTCTTGGTACATATACCTATGAGTTTAGTGCTTTTGGTAAGGTAACCAAGACCGTTGATCCTATGGTTGGTGACAATATTGTTACAGAGGGCAAGTATGAGCTCAACGAGGCCGGCGACAAGATCACCTTCACCTTTGAAAACGAAGAGGGTGTTGAGGAGTCTGAGACCGTTAGCTTTGCTACTGTTACCAAGAATGACGTTGATTATCTTGAAATCGGCGGCGTTCAGTACAAGAAGGTTGATTAATCATTCAATATAGAGGTGGGAGGCTTTGGCCTCCCACTTTTATTTTAATTTTATTTTTAATATTTTTTAATAAATTGCCCGAACCCCTTGATTTTGTCGTCAAGAGGTGCTATAATTATATTCGTATACGAATATTTATACGCGTGCGTTATTTTGCACGCAAATAATATGTTATATAATATAATTTTCACCGTCCGTATTTATGGGTTGCGTGCTCGGTGATGAAATGGAGAGAGTATGAACAAGTCTATGAGAAACAAAAAGCTTGCGGCTGCAATAATTCTTGCCTGCATTCTTGTTATGTCTATGGCTGTGACTGCCTTTGCGGCAGGCTCGGACGGGGCAGGGCAGGATTATTTGTCGGATCCCGTCTTCTTCAGGTTCCTCTTTGTAGTGGTAGCCTTTCTGACTGCAGTGATCTGCACGGTGCTGATCTACATAGCGGTCGTTAATAGCAAGAAGGAGAAGGAATACGATGAAAGCGAGGGCACCATCAAGCTGTACGATGACCTCGACGAAGCCAAGTGGGATGCTCCCGACTCGGTATTCATTGAGGACCTGGAGCCTACTCCCGTCATCCTCAGCGAGCTTGAGCCGGTTAAGCCTGTTCGCGGTCTTGACGGCTTCGTTATAACCGAGGAGCCGATCAGTCCCGCTACTGCTATGAACATCGGTGCGGATCCCTATGCATATAAGATTGGTGAGGATGCTGAGAACTCTGTGTTCGAGGCGGTTGACTCCACTCCTATCGATCCC
>JAZQDF010000013.1:0-10253 GCA_045546635.1 Eubacteriales bacterium | reverse complement strand
GACCTTGAGCGTGAGCGTGGAATTACCATAAAGGCAAGGGCTGTGCGTCTTTCCTATACGGCGAAGAATGGGGAAGAGTATATTTATAACCTTATCGATACTCCCGGACACGTCGACTTTGGCTATGAGGTTTCAAGATCGCTCAAGGCCTGCGAGGGTGCGTTGCTTGTCGTTGATGCAACACAGGGAGTTGAGGCACAGACTCTTGCCAACGCCTACCTTGCTATTGATAACGACCTTGAGATCTTGCCGGTTATTAACAAGATAGATCTCGTTTCGGCTGATATTGATGGTGCAAGGCGTGAGATCGAGGATATTATCGGCATACCCGCCGAGGACTGTCCTGCGGTATCGGCAAAGAACGGTATTAATATCGAGGATGTTCTTGAAAAGATCGCGACCGATATTCCTGCCCCTAAGGGAGACGTACACAAGCCACTTAAGGCATTGATATTCGATTCCCATTACGACTCCTATCTTGGTGTCGTGGTTTATATCCGCGTATTTGACGGTGCTATCCGTGCGGGCGACAGGATCCGCCTTATGGCACAGGGCAGTGAGTTCGAGGTCGTTGAGGTTGGCACGATGGAGCCCTTCGGTCTTAAGAGGGCGGACTATCTTTCGGCGGGCGAGGTTGGATATATCACCGCCTCTATCAAAACCGTTGGTGATACACGCGTCGGTGATACCGTCACTCTGGCGGACAATCCTGCCGACGAGCCCCTTGATGGCTTCCGTGAGGTGCATCCGATGGTATATTCGGGTATTTATCCCGCTGACGGTGCAAGATACGGCGATCTTCGTGACGCACTTGAGAAGCTGCAGCTTAACGATGCATCCCTTGTATTCGAGCCCGAGACCTCGGTGGCGTTGGGCTTCGGCTTCAGATGCGGATTCCTGGGACTTCTCCATATGGAGATCATTGAGGAGAGGCTTGAGCGTGAGTTTAACCTTGATCTTATCACCACCGCTCCCTCGGTTATTTATAAGGTGGATCTTCGCTCGGGCGAGACCATTATGATCGACAACCCCTCGAAATTCCCTACGGCAGACGAGATTCAGACGGCTTATGAGCCTATTATGAATGCTACTATTATCACTCCCACCGATTACGTGGGTGGAATAATGGATCTCTGCCAGGAGAGACGCGGTGTGTTTATTGATATGAAATATATCGATACCGAACGTGTGGAGCTTCACTACGAGCTTCCGCTTAACGAAATAATTTATGATTTCTTTGACGCACTTAAGAGTCGTACCAAGGGGTATGCATCTCTTGACTACGAGCTTAAGGGCTATAAGGCGTCCAAGCTTGTGAAGCTTGACTTTATGCTTAACGGCGACGTTGTAGACGCACTCTCATTCATCGTATTTGAGGACAGGGCGTACACCAGGGCAAGAAAGATTGCCGAGAAGCTGAAGGAAAATATTCCGCGTCAGCTCTTTGAAATTCCCATTCAGGCCTGCATCGGCTCGAAGATCATTGCAAGAGAGACGGTCAAGGCAATGCGTAAGGACGTGCTTGCGAAGTGCTACGGCGGTGATATTACCAGAAAGAAGAAGCTGCTTGAAAAGCAGAAGGAAGGTAAGAAGAAGATGCGTAAGCTCGGCAGCGTAGAGGTCACACCCGAGGCGTCTATGGCAGTTCTCAGGCTTGATGATGGCAACTGATAACCGCGGGCTTTACGTCCATATCCCGTTTTGCCAAAGGAAGTGCAATTACTGTGATTTTTGTTCCTTCAAGCTTGATACGGTTCATTGGCGTGAGGGCTATATCAACAGGCTGTGCGAGGAGATCGCCTCATACCGTGATAAAAGGCCAAGGATAGATTCTATCTTTTTCGGCGGAGGAACCCCCTCGCTGCTTACTGCGGACGAGCTTCGGAAAATTTGCTCTTGCATAAGGTCGTCCTTTGACGTTAAGGCGGATACAGAGTTTACCGTCGAAGCCAATCCCAAGACCTTAAGCAGCGATAAGCTTGCTGCCTTCGTCGAATGCGGAGTTAACAGGCTTAGTATTGGATTACAGTCGATTCACGAAAACGAACTGAAAATTTTAGGCAGAATTCATAACTATGGTGATTTTCTAAAATCTTACCACCTGTCACGCGAGTTCGGCATTGATAATATCAATATTGATCTTATGTACGGCATTCCCGAGCAGACGGCCGAGTCATTCAGCAGAACGCTTGCCGAGGTCATAGGTCTTTCACCCCGTCATATCTCGCTTTACGGTCTTATTCTTGAGGAGGGAACGCCACTTTTTGAAAATCGAAGCAGCCTTGCGTTTCCAAACGAGGACGAGGAGTGCGATATGTATTACCTTGCGGCAAGCAAGCTCGCCTCCTTTGGCTACTCGCACTACGAAATATCAAATTATGCGAAGGCAGGGTATGAGTGCCGACATAATCTGAAATATTGGCGTAACGAGGAATATATCGGCCTGGGACTTGGTGCTCATTCTTATTATCGCGGCAAAAGATTTTCCAACACCTGCGATGTTAAGGAATATTTATCTGGCAACTGCACAAAATATATATGCCAGGAGCCAACCGACGAGGAGTATGAATACGTTATGCTCAGGCTTCGACTTCGCGAGGGCTTTTCGCTCTCGGAATACAGATCTCGCTTTGGCAGGGATTTTCTCGACGGACGGCAGGATAGCCTGAAAAGAATGGCACGCCTTGGATATGTTAAGCTGTCACGCGACAGGCTTTCTCTTACCGAGCGTGGCTTTTACGTCAGCAATTCAATACTTACGGAATTAATATAAAAGGTATTGACAACAGAGTTATTTTATTATAAAATATAATCAGTATTATAGATAGGAGTTTTATTATGGCAGAATTTGATAAGAACCAGAATGAAGAGATCGAGGATCTTGGTGATATTATTTACACCTTGACCGACGAGGAAACAGGCGAGGAAATCGATTTCCAGCTTATCGCAAGAGCAACCATTGACGACGTGCTTTATTTTGCTCTCGTTCCTGCTAACGATCCCGAGTGCGAGGAGTACTACATTCTCTCTGTTAGAGAGGATGGCGAGGATGTTATTCTTGAGAGCATCGATGACGACGATGAGTTTGAGAAGGTTGAGGAATACTTCAACGATATTCTCTTTGGCGAGGCTGATTACGACGCTTAATTTCTGATTTTTACCTGCGTGGTGCGTGATAATGTGATATTTGAACCTACACACATTGCTAGGGAGTCCGGATAAACTTCCGTTATGGGATGCAGGCCTCCCGCCGAGGACGCTTGTCTTAAATGATGACCTCCTCCAAGCGGACGTTGGAAGCACAAAGTAATGGAGAGGACACCCACCTGGTCAGACCGGGTTAAACCTTTACCTTACACGGCCACGCGGGGCCTTCAAGAGCTATCATTTTTTTGATAGCTCTTTTCATTTTACAGGACTTCTCCTTCATATAATTAATAAGTAAAAGAGAACGGAGAAGAAAATGAAAAGTAATATCAAGGGACTAAGCACGTCCGATGTAAAACGCTCGCGTGAGCTTTACGGTGATAATTCGCTGTCGAAGGAAAAGAAAAGCAGCTTTATTAAGCGATTTCTGGATAATCTTAGTGATCCGATTATAAAAATATTAGTCATAGCCCTTGTTCTGCAGGTTATTTTCACATTCGGCCATATTAATTACCTTGAGATCGGCGGAATTATCGTTGCCATACTTTTATCAAGCCTTGTTTCTACAATTTCCGAATATAGAAGCGAGCAGGCATTTGACAAGCTGCGTGAGGGCGGCCTTGACGGGCAGGTAAGCGTTCTGCGTAACGGTAGAATAACTAAGATATCGTCTTCGGATATTGTGGTAGGCGATATTGTTTATCTTTCTGTAGGCGAGAGGATCCAGGCCGACGGCGAGATGGTCAGCGGTAAAATTACGGTAGATCAGTCTGCCTTGAACGGCGAAAGTGCCGAATGTATCAAAACCGTAGGAAAGGACTACGGATGGGATCTTAACTCGTCCTCCAAGGTATTTCGCGGCTCGGTAATTACCGACGGAGGCGGAATAATGAAGGTGGGCAGGGTTGGACAGAGTAGCTTTTACGGTATGGTTGCCAGAGACGTTCAGGCAGAAACACGTGTAAGTCCCCTGAAGCTAAGACTCTCAAAGCTTGCATCCCAGATAAGTAAGATCGGCTACGTGATCGCGGCCGTTGTTGGAATAGCCTATCTTTTCAACGCTATCGTGGTCAACCAGGGCTTTGACGGTGAGAGGATACTTAACTTTCTGAGGAACACCCGCAGCGTGATCTCCACCCTCATAAGTGCCGTAACCCTGATGATAACGGTTGTAGTAGTTGCGGCTCCCGAAGGGCTGCCGATGATGATTACCGTAGTTCTGTCGGCTAATATGAAGCGAATGCTCTCTGACAACATTCTTGTAAAAAAGCTTGTTGGTATTGAGACCGCAGGCTCTATGAATATTCTTTTCACCGATAAAACGGGAACAATTACCTACGGCAGACCTGAGTGCGAACGGATAATCACGCAGGCAGGCTCTTACAGAGGAATACAAGGTCTTAAAAGGGCGGGGCGGATATATGATTACCTTGTCCTTAGTGCAAGATATAATACCGATGTTATAGATCTTGGCGGAGAGCTTACAGGCGGCAATCCCACCGACCGCGGTATTTATGAATTCTTCTCGTCCGAGTCTGTTCCGACGGTTGTAATAACGGAAAAGGAGTCCTTTTCAAGCGAGAAGAAATACTCCTCTGTAAGCCTCAAAAACGGGATTTCCCTTATAAAAGGTGCGGCAGAACGAATTATTGGGGCTTCAACACATTCTCTTCTGCCAAATGGTGAGCGTGTTCCGTTTGATTCAAGGGCAATGTATGATGAGTATGTTTCTGCGGCGAGACGGGGACAGCGAGTAATCGGCGTTGCAATAAAGGAGTCGGGTGTTGAGGGGCTTACCTTCGTTGCTCTTATTTCGATGAAGGATAAGATCAGGCGTGACGTTCGTGAATCGGTATCTCAGGTTTTGCGTGCGGGAATACAGATAGTGATGATCACCGGCGACGGAGAGGAAACCGCGGCTGCTATAGCCGAGGAATGTGGAATATATAATTCGTCAGCAGGGCATATCATTCTTTCCGGAGAGTCTCTTCGTTCTATGACCGATGATGAGGTCAAGTCCTGTATTCCAAAATTAAGAGTAGTATCACGTGCCTTACCCCAGGATAAAACAAGGCTGGTCAGACTCTCGCAGGAGATGGATATGGTCGTTGGAATGACGGGCGACGGAATAAACGACGCTCCATCGTTAAAGCTGTGTGACGTGGGCTTCTCGATGGGAAGCGGTACCGATATTGCTAAAGGTGCATCCGATATCGTTATTCTCGATAACAGCTTTACTGCCATATCCCGTACCGTTCTTTACGGTAGGACTATATTCAAATCAATAAGAAAGTTCATCACCTTCCAGCTTACGATGAATCTTGCTGCCTGCGGTGTATCTCTGCTCGGGCAGTTTGTGGGTGTAGATACGCCTATAACTATAATCCAAATGCTTTGGGTTAATATAATTATGGATACCCTCGGAGGTCTTGCTTTTGCAGGAGAGCCTCCTCTTGACTACTATATGCAGGAGAAGCCGAAGCGACGCGACGAGCAGATCCTGTCGGGTGAAATGCTTCATCAGATATTCATAACGGGGGCGTACACCCTGCTTATGTCTGTATTTTTCCTCGCTTCTCCAACAACCAGGCTGATGTATGGCTCCTATCTTCCCACCGATAAGTTTTACACAGCATTTCTCGCCCTGTTTATCTTCTCGGGAATATTCAATTGCATTCTTGCGAGAAGCTCGAGACTGTGGGTATTTTCCAACATCTCAAGGAACAAGGCGTTTATACTGATTATGCTTCTCATTTCGGTAATACAGATATGTATGATATATTTCGGCGGTGCCGTATTCAGATGCGTTCCGCTGCTTGCAGGTGAGTTGAGCTTTGTTATCCTGCTTTCGATGACGGTAATTCCGTTTGATCTTATTCGAAGACTTATTTACAGACTTAAATAAAGTGAACTCGGCAGGACTTTTCCTGCCGAGTATAAAAAAATCGGCTATATCTATTGACAAAAGAGAAATAAAGTGGTAAAATAGTTAAGCGATTGTTTGCTGGAGTGGCGCAGTGGTAGCGCAATTGATTCGTAATCAATAGGCCGTGGGTTCAAATCCCATCTCCAGCTCCAATCCCTTTGGAGAGGCGATCAGCCTCTCCTTTTTATTACTTAAGGAGGACTGTATGGATCTTTGTAATATTTCGGTTATCAAGTCGGTGATGGCTGACGCAGGTATCACATTTCATAAGGAATTCGGCCAGAATTTTTTAACCAACAGAATTATTCCCGAGGATATTGCCGACAACTGTGCAGATACCTCTGACAGAATGATCCTGGAGATAGGCCCGGGCATTGGCTGTCTTACTCAGGAGCTGGCGATGAGATATAAGAAGGTCGTGGCTGTTGAGATCGATAAGGGGCTTATTCCGGTTCTTAAAAGGACGCTTGCGGAGTTCGACAATATAACCGTTATTAATGAGGATATACTCAAGGTTGACCTTGCGACTCTTATAGAGGAATACTCGGAGGGGATGCCTGTCTCTGTATGTGCAAACCTGCCTTATTATATCACAACTCCAATACTTATGTATCTTCTTGAGTCTGGAGTTAAATTTTCGTCTATAACCGTTATGGTACAGAACGAGGTTGCGGCCCGCCTGTCTGCAAGGCCGGGAAGCTCGGATTACGGTGCAATTACTGCCGTACTTGGTTATTACGGTACTGTAAGAAAGCTTTTTAAGGTGTCTGCAGGCTGCTTTATCCCCGCACCGAAGGTTGACAGTGCGGTGGTCAGAATAGACCTTTATGATAGATGCCCTTATGAAATCAAGGATGAAAGGCTATTCTTCAACTGCATTAAGGCGGCATTCGAGATGCGACGCAAGACGCTGGAGAACGCTCTCACGGCGAAGCTTGGCGGATTTACCAAGGATGAGGTTGCGAAGGTGATTTGCGACTGTGGATTTGATCCGAAGATCCGCGGCGAGCGTCTTTCTACCGAGGATTTTGTCCGTCTTTCGAACGCCCTTTATCTGCTCAAGACCGAAAAGGCCTGAAAAAATACCGAAAAGACAAAAATCAACATTTTCTCCTTTCCTTGTGCTATGATATAATCAGCAGGGGAAAGGAGTTTTTTAGGTGAAAAGAAAATATTATTTAGACAATATTAGATCATTGACGGTATTATTGGTTATAATTTATCACGCGTTTTATCTTTTTAATGGTGTTGGTATACCAACCGGATTTTCAAATGGCGAAGGCTTTTGGTTATACGATGCTATATGTACATTTGTTTATCCTTGGTTTATGGTTTTGCTGTTTTTGGTGGCAGGAGTATCAGCGAGGCATTCAATAGAAAAACATGGAAAAAGAGAATTTTTGAGGGAAAGAGTGAGAAAACTCATAATTCCTTCAACATTGGGGCTATTGGCATTACATTGGATAAGTGGATACATAAATATCAAGGTCGGCGGCGGACTTGAATATATGCCGTCTTTATTGATTTATCCGATCTCTGCATTAAGCGGAACAGGTCCTTTATGGTTTTCGCAAACGTTATTCGTATTTTCAGTTTTGCTTGTAGTATTTTATAATCGTTTGAATAGCACAAAGCTTGATAAACTTTGCGAACGAACCAATGAAATAATTATCCTATCATTTTTGCTTTTAATATTTGTTGGGGCACAGATTCTTAACGTTCCTGTTATAAGTGTATACCGGTTTGGTATTTATGGCGTGGCATTTTTCCTCGGTTATCTATTCTTCTATTTTGATAACATAATAGAGAAATGCGTGAAGCTGATTCCTATAACGATTTCCGGATCGATAATACTTGCAGTAATTTATTTTTGGATGCATTTTGGGAAAAATTATGCTTCGGATGAGGTACTGAAAAACCTTGTTACCAATGCGTATGCTTGGTTTAGCATTCTTGCAATCATTGGCACGGCGAAAAAATGGCTTAATAAAACCAATAGGTTTTTTAATTATCTCAATAAAATATCTTTCGGATTGTATATTTTACATTATCTTGTATTAACGGTCGTCGGGTATGTTTTGTATGAGTATTTCGCATATGTTCCTGTATATGCAAAGGGAATTATTCTTTTAATTGCGATGGCAGTGCTTACTCCAATTTTATTTTGGTTGATTGAAAGAACACCGTTTTTGAGATATTTTGTTCTTGGAATAAAAAGGAGAAAAAATGAAATTCAAACTGATAATTGATAAGGAATGTGATGAAGAAATCATAGCAAAAGTACATTCTGCCTCGGAATTAACCTCTAAAATCGAAGATCTTGTTATGTCATATCACGGCGATGACGAGATCGCGGTTCAGGGTGATTACGAGCTTTTACGGCTGAAATATGAAAATATAGAGTGTATCAGCATAATTGACAGAAGGCTTTTTGTTATCGATCTCAATGGGCAAAAATATCGTGCGTCGGGGACGCTTACCGAGATTGAAAAGAATCTTCCGAGCTATTTTATTCGCATCAACAAATCTACTCTGGCAAACGAGCGAAGAATCTCTTGCTTCAAAACCACCTTCAGCGGTGGAGTGGATGCTTTGTTTAAATGCGGATACAGAGAGTACGTTTCAAGAAGATGCTTTGCAGAAATTAAAAGGAGGTATAAGGTATGAGAAGATATTCTGAATATTTTAAGCAATTCGGTCTACGCGGTCTTGTTGCAATGGGCTTCGGCTCGGTGGTTTTGTCGGTGATTTATCTGATTCTCGGACTATCGGGGGTTATAGATAGTCTTGCCTGGTCGGAGGTTGTACTCGGTTATTTTACCATAACTGCTCTTGCTTTTTTGGCAGGCGGTATTACCGTTGTTTATCAGATAGAGGAGCTGCCGTTGTCTTTAGCAATTACCTTACACGGATTCATTCTGTATATTGGTTATGCACTGTTGTACGTTACTAATAATTGGCTTAAGGATGGAATCATACCGTTCCTGATCTTTACGGGTATATTTATAGCAGGATATATTCTCGTGTGGCTTGTTATTTATCTGATAACAAACAAAGGAACAAAGAATATAAATAATAAGATAAAAAGCAGGGCAGAATAAAAAAAGGATGCTAAATAGCATCCTTTTTTATTTATTAAAGTCACTTCCAATCAAGGCTGCGGTGAACCGCCTTTGCCCAGATGGACATTTTTTCCTCACGCCATTGTGCATCCTTCGCAGGAGTAAAGGTCTTGGCAATTTTACGGTTGTTCTTTATCTCGTCGGTGGATTTATACATTCCCGTTGCAAGACCGCAGAGGTACGCAGCACCGAGTGCGGTGGTTTCGATACATTCGGGGCGGTTTACGGACGTGCCGAGAATATCCGCCTGGAAGGAGAGCAGCAGCTCGTTTGCCGATGCACCGCCGTCAACCGAAAGTCCTTCGATCTTGATACCGGTGGACTCCTCCATAAGCTTTATCACGTCGGCAGTTTGATATGCCATCGACTCTATAGTAGCACGAATAATATGATATTTGCTGGTGGCTCTCGTTATGCCTATAATAATTCCGCGTGCGTATGGATCCCAGTATGGAGCACCAAGTCCCTGGAAGGCCGGGACAACGAGCACTCCGCCCGAGTCGGGCACCTTTTTAGCATAATATTCGCTGTCGGCGGCGGATTCTATTATCCTCATACCGTCACGCAGCCATTGTATAGCCGCACCGCATACGAATACCGAGCCCTCAAGGGCATAGTTGACCTTGCCGTCAAGGCCGCAGGCAATGGTAGTGATAAGTCCGGAATCTGTAATAGTAGGCTCTTCGCCTATATTCATAAGAAGGAATGCACCCGTACCATAGGTGTTTTTGAGCTCGCCTGGATTGAAACAGCACTGACCGAAGAGAGCGGCCTGCTGGTCACCTGCAACACCGCCGATAGCGATTTCTGCACCAAGCACTTTTGAATCGGTGTAACCGAAGATGCCCGAGGAGGGCTTAACCTCAGGAAGCAGGGAAGCGGGAATGTTAAATATTTTAAGCAGCTCCTCATCCCACTGTAACGTGTGAATATTAAAGAGCATAGTTCTTGATGCATTAGTATAGTCGGTTGCGTGAACCTTACCTTCGGTAAGATTCCAAATAAGCCATGTGTCAATAGTACCGAAGCAAAGCTCGCCACGTTCAGCTCTTTCTCTT
>JAZQDF010000012.1:0-2404 GCA_045546635.1 Eubacteriales bacterium | reverse complement strand
ATTATTTCATTGAGAATTGCTATGGCAAAAGGATATCTTGAGAATTCAGCCAAAAATATTGCCGAAATTTCAAACGAAGTGGGTTATGAAAATGCGCTGTATTTCAGCAGATTGTTCAGAAAGTATACAGGCATGACGCCTACAGAATACAGGAAGAAAAGGGGCAAAGGTGATTGACTTGTGTTATGTAACTTTCATTTTGCCTTTTGTTTTTCTGAATGACATGCCATAATAATTAATGATGATATACAAGGCTTTCGCCTTGGTGATATACAAAACTTCGTTTTGATGATATGCACGCCTGCGGTGCGATTTGGTACGTGAGTTCAAGTCTATACGAAAACTCACGAACATATCTTTTTCGTCCGCCTTTCACAAAAAACACGGAATGTCCATTCGGGCGTTCCGTGTTTTTTTGTGCGTGGGTGGGTGGACTCTCACCTACGGTTCTCCGACGGCTCGGAAATATAGTCGAAGTTACATAGTATAGTCAACCTGTAGTCAGAATTTAGTCAAAATTTCACCACTTGACATCTTCATCAAATAGTGATATACTATTATCAGAGGCATTGAGCATCCGATTGAGGACACCGTCAGGTGAGCCAAGTGAAGGCGATGCCTCCGTTTTTTTGTTTTGCACCTTGCCTCTCCTTCGAGGGTCTTCCGAAGAACAAAATATTATCGGAATATACTCTGTGGGGATTTCTTGCCTCGCCAAAATGAGGCAAAACATTCTCTGACAGAATACTTTTTAGGTGCTATTGACAATTTCAAGCAAATGTGCTAAACTATACTCGTAGACTCTGCCGTGTGTAAGGGCAACGCTATTTTCAGCGACCCGAGCATTAGGCGAGTCTATTTTTTTGCATTTACCGCATGAGGCCTATCGGGAGCCTTAGCCTACAAGTATCGGATTGAGACAATATCGGACAATATTTATTGTAATGATTGATTTTGAATAAAAGTTGTGATATAATGGATTATATCTGCGGGGATCGGCCTGCGAAAGCGGGCGGAGCCGATGATGTCACGAGGCTGATCAAAGGCAGCGATTTTACCCGATTTTTATAACAAAACAAACATTAAGAGGCGAAAATGTATGATTTCTAAGGAAAGCGTAGAGCTGATCAAGAGATTTCGCGATGAGAGAAACTGGGCACAGTTTCACAACCCGAAGGATCTTGCCATCTCGATAAATCTGGAGGCGGCGGAGCTTATGGAGATATTCCAATGGAGCGGAGGCGAGCTTGACTGTACCGACAGGATCGGGGAGATACGCGAGGAGCTTGCCGACGTGCTGTGCTACTGCGTGCTGATGGCAGACCGCTGCGGACTCGATATGGACGAGATAATCCGAGAGAAAATGAAGAAAAACGGCGAGAAGTATCCCGTTGAGGCGGCATACGACTCTAAGGAAAAATATACAAAGCTGAAGACAGCAAAGAATAATCAAGAATAGAGGTAACAAAATGAAGCTTTTAGTAATTCTGCTGGTGCTGGTTGGCGGTCTGTTTCCCATCCTACTGAACATATTCAAGCGAAAATCGGCAACAAACCCCATCCCTGACAGTGTAAAGGACGTCTACGACACGGAGACATACGAAAAATGGCGTAGCTACAACGCCGAGCATTCACGTCTGGATCTGATTAACGGAATAGTCGTGCTGGCCGTGACTCTTATAATGTTCGGCTGCAATCTTTTCTCTGCATTTGCATCGCTCTTCCCCGACGTATTCGCCGTGAGGATCATTGCGGTGGTGCTGCTCGACACTATTGTCAGCCAGATCGTAAGCACTGTTTTCAGCTACTACTCCACGATGGTTATAGAGCAAAAATACGGATTCAACAAATCCACCGTCAAGACCTTCGTAATTGACCAGATCAGAGGCACCGTTATCTCGCTTGCACTCTCGCTGGCTCTTTCGTTTATTATGGCGGGGCTTCACAGCTGGCTCGGAGGCTACATAATAATTCTCCTCGCTATCGTGATGTTTATATTCTCGCTGCTTATTTCCTTCCTTTATCCCATTCTCAGCCGCGTGGGAAACAAGTTCGTGTCTCTTGAGGAGGGCGAGCTTCGTACCAGGCTTATGAATCTGCTTACCAGTCACGGATACAAGGTAAGTGACATAAAGGTTATGGACGCATCAAGAAGAACCACCAAGCTTAACGCCTACTTCTCCGGCTTTGGCAAGACCAAAAGCATCGTGCTCTACGACAATCTCGTAAACGCTATGACCACCGACGAGATATGTGCGGTGTTTGCCCACGAGCTTGGTCACGGTCTCAACAAGGACGTGCTTAAGATGCAGATAATGAATATCGGTAATATGCTCCTTATCGGAGTTGCCGCCTGGATCAGCGTATGCCAGATCGGACTGCACGAGGCATTCGGCTTTGACGG
>JAZQDF010000011.1:0-4823 GCA_045546635.1 Eubacteriales bacterium | reverse complement strand
GGCCGTATACGGGAGCCGCGGGTGCGGGTGCGGGCTGGGGTGCCGCTGCAGGGTTGGGTGTGCCGCTTGCTACGGGAATTTCGGGAATTGCCATTGGTGTTACTTCCTCCTCTTCTTCGGACTCAAGATACGCGTCCGCTTCTGTATATGTCTGGATATCAATTATACGGGATAAAACCGAGCTGCTGTACTTTTCAAACGCCTCCATAATCTTCGCCGACTTCCTGCCGTGATACATATCGGCGATCTTGGAGTAGTCGGCCTGTACGGTGTCAAGCAAAAGCTTGATCTGTGTCTCGCTCTCGTTAAAGGAGCTGATTGACGCCGCAAGCTCGTCGCTCGCATTTTCAAGTCTCGATGCGTTCTTATCCGACTCACGCTTGTCATACGCGGTCTGGGCGGATTCAACACGCTTCTTCGCCTTCTTAATGTCCTTGGCAACAGCCTTGTAATAAGCAAGCTCATCCGAAACTCGCTTCTTATCGGCCTCAAGCGTCGCGTGAAGTGCGTTAAGCTGATCCTTCTTTTCGCTGTCAAACATACCGAGGAAATCGCTCATAAATCAATACCTCTCTTTCCGCAAAATGACGGAATTTGTACACAAATGTTATTATACACATTAATTATATCAAATATATTTAAAAAAGTCAATAGGTACGCGTATTTTTTATCGGTAATAAATATTATTATTTTTGAGCCTTAAATAATACAAAAAAGGCCTCGGAATCCCGAAAATTCCGAAGCCCTTATGCTCCCCACGACAGTCTGTCGGAGGATGAAAAATTACTGATTTGCCGCCTTAACAATAGCGGTAAACTTGTCGGTTTTAAGCGATGCACCGCCGATGAGACCGCCGTCAACGTTCACCTTAGCAAGAAGCTCGGCCGCGTTGCCGTCGTTCATAGAGCCGCCGTACTGAATGGTGGTAGCCTCTGCAACCTCGTCACCGTAGATCTCGGCAAGTGCCGCACGGATCGTGCCGCAGGTCTCGTCAGCCTGCTCGGGAGTGGCGGTAAGGCCTGTTCCGATCGCCCAAACGGGCTCGTATGCGATGATAACGTTCTTCATTTCCTCGGCAGAAACGCCCAAAAGGTCAAGTTTTGTTTGCATTCTGACCACTTCATCGGTAATTCCGTTAAGTCTTTCGTCCTTAACCTCACCGAGACAAAGTATAACCTTAAGGCCTGCTGCAAGGGCAGCCTTGGTACGAAGATTAACAGTTGCATCGGTCTCGCCAAAGTACTGTCTTCTCTCAGAGTGACCGATCACAACATATTCGGTACCGATCTCAAGGAGCATTTTTGCACTGATCTCGCCTGTGAAGGCACCGCTCTCGGCATAGTGAACGTTCTCTGCACCGATCCTGATGTTAGTGCCCTTCGCCGCCTCAACAGCAGTGGCAATGTCAACGTAAGGAACGCAAAGCACGATATCGCACTTGTCCATTCCTGCTACCATAGGAGCAAGCTCGGTGATAAACGCCTTAGTCTGTGCAGGCGTCATATTCATCTTCCAGTTGCCTGCGATTACTGTTTTTCTCATTATTTATTTTTCCTTTTAAATCAAATTATGATGTTTTGTTGACAACGGAATTTTTGAGCAGAAAGCGTTCTTCGCGTGCCGAAGGCGTAGTTTCCTACGTCGAGCCTGCACGCGAAGGGCGGTTTATGCCAAAAATTACTTGTCAAGAAGGCAACTAACGCCGGGAAGATCCTTACCTTCCAAGAATTCCAAGGATGCACCGCCGCCGGTAGAGATGTGAGTGATCTTGGATGCATAGCCAAGCTGCTCGCAGGCTGCCGCACTGTCACCGCCACCAACGATGGTGATAGCGTCGCTGTCAGCAAGTGCCTGTGCT
Source organism: Eubacteriales bacterium (assembly GCA_045546635.1). Classification (GTDB taxonomy): domain Bacteria; phylum Bacillota; class Clostridia; order Oscillospirales; family CAG-272; genus UBA1740. The sequence goes on along the minus strand of JAZQDF010000011.1, from coordinate 2,965 downwards.
ACTGCTATAGTACCCTTCGCAAGAACGGGGTTCTCGAATACGCCCATAGGACCGTTCCATACAACAGTCTTGGCAGAGAGAACCGCCTCGGCATACATAGCCGCGGTCTTGGGACCGATGTCAAGGCCCTCCTTATCTGCGGGGATCTTGTCGGAGTCAACGTACTCAATATCAATGGGGCCGTCAATGGGATTGGGGAAGCTGTCCGCAATTGCGTTGTCTACGGGAAGAAGAAGCTTTACGCCGAGGCTCTCTGCCTTCGCCACCATCTCACGGCAGTAATCGATTTTGGTCTCGTCAAGAAGAGACTTACCTACGCCGTAGCCCTTTGCCGCGTTGAAGGTGAATGCCATACCGCCGCCGATGATAAGAGTATCAACCTTGGTAAGAAGGTTATCAATAACGTTAAGCTTATCAGCAACCTTGGCACCGCCGAGGATAGCAACGAAGGGCCTCTCGGGGTTCTGAAGTGCCTTACCCATTACCGAGATCTCCTTCTCGATAAGGTAGCCGCAAACAGCGGGGATGTAGTCAGCAACACCCGCGGTAGATGCGTGTGCTCTGTGAGCCGCACCGAAGGCGTCGTTTACGAAGAGATCTGCATAGGATGCAAGTGCCTTAGCAAGCTCGGGACCGTTCTTGGTCTCGCGAGAGTCGAATCTGGTGTTCTCGAGAAGAACAGCCTTGCCGCCCTCAAGAGCAGTAACCTTCGCCTGTGCATCGGGGCCGATAATATCCTCTGCAAAGGTAACGGTACCCTCGCCGAGAAGCTCGTTAAGTCTTACGCATACGGGCTTAAGAGTAAGCTTCTTCTTATCAGAAACGAGTGCCTTCGCGAGATACTCCTCGGTAGCGGCTGCTCTCTGATCCTCGGGAAGAGCCTCTACAGCCTTCTTCTCCTTCTTAGTAAGACCGAAGCCCTCGGAAAGAATAGCGTGGGGCTTACCCATATGGGAGCAAAGAATTACCTTCGCACCCTTGCCGAGAAGATACTGAATAGTGGGAAGTGCGCTGACAATTCTCTTATCAGAGGTGATAACGCCATCCTTCATAGGAACGTTGAAATCACAGCGAACCAGCACGGTTTTGCCAGCTACTTCAACATCTTCAATGTTTTTCTTGTTGTAAGTTGCCATTTTATATTCTCCTTAAAATATTTTACACGGTATATATATTAACACAGAAAAATGACAATGTCAATATTCTTTGTTAAAATTTAAACAATATTTTTATTTTCCCGCAACGCTGACGTTGTGGATAAGAACGGCAGGTGCACCGAAGGTGGTAAAGCCGCCTGTGACGGCAACCTCAACCTTATCCGAAAGGGCCTCGATGGACTTAAGAAGCTCGAAGAAGTTGCCTGCGATGGTAAAGGACTTAACAGCCTCTGCCTTCTTACCGTCAACGATTCTGAAGCCTGCAGACTCGAGTGAGAAGTCGCCCGTAATGGGGTTCGCACCCGCGTGAAGTCCCTTAAGCTCGGTGATATAGATACCGCCGTCTGCCATAGCGAGAAGCTGATCCTCGCTATACTCGCCTGCCTCAAGGCAGAAGGCATAGGGGCTGATAGCAACGGGAGAGGAGTAGCTGCCCTTACTCGCATTACCCGTGCTCTCGACACCTGCCGCCTTCGCGGTCTCTCTGTTATGAAGGAGAGTCTTGAGCACTCCGCCCTCAACCACGGACTTGCGGTATGCGGCAACGCCCTCGGCGTCGAAATTGGTCTGGATGGAAACGCCCTCTCTCATAGGATCGTCGGTAATGTTGACGATATCGGAGGCGATCCTCTCGCCCTCCTTACCTGCGAGAAGCGACATACCCATCTGTGCCATCTTTGCCGAGAAGGCGGAGGAATAAACAGAAAGAATGGTACGCATCTGCTTCGGGCTGAGGACGATGCTGTACTTACCCGACTCAACGGTTGTTGCGTGAACCTTGAGAAGAGCGTTATCGACCACGCGAGCTGCAAGAGCCTTAAGATCCACGTCACCGCGAAGCTCGGCAATATCATAGGCACTCTCGTACTTGCCCTCGTCACATACTACCGCCTCAAGCTGAAGAGCGTTGATGCCGCAGCCTGTTTCAAGATTAAGGCCGTGGGAATTGGAAAGGCGAACGACAAAGCCTGCGGTGATGCCGTAGGTGGCGGTACCGCCGGTAACCCTGTCATCGGCTGCATAGATCTCCTCTGCAAGCTGCTCGGTAAGCTTCTTAAGCTCGCCTGCACCCTTGGGAGAGAAATCTTTATTTTTCAGCTCGGAATAGGACTCCGAGCCCTTGAAGATACCTACGGTATCGGGCTTCTCGGTAGCCTCGGCATTAGCCTTGGCACGGGAGACGAGAGACTTCATCTCCTCCTCTTCCATAAGCTCGCTGGATGCATATCCGATCTTACCGTCGTGGAGAACGCGGAGGCAGATGCCACCCTTGTTTCCCGACGAGAAGGAATTAGGCTGCTTATTAAGAGTATCAACCGAAAGCTCGTCGCTGGACATATAATATATTTCGTACTCGCAAACGCCCTGTGCCCTTGCTTCGTTCTCTATTGCTGCTTTAAGTAATTCGTAATTCATCTTATCTACCTCCTACGGTGATCTTGGATACACGGATGAGGGGCTGACCTACGTCTGTAGGAACGCTGCCCGACGAGCTGCCGCACATACCCTGGCCTGTTGCAAGATTCTGACCGACCATATCGATATCCTGAAGGATATCAGAGCCGGTACCGATAAGAGATGCTCCTCTTACCGCCTCGCAGATCTTACCGTTTCTGACGATATATCCCTCGTTAACGGCAAAGTTGAAGGCACCGGTAAGGGGGTTAACCGAGCCGCCGCCCATAGATTTTGCGTAAAGTCCGTATTCGATAGAGGCTATTATATCCTCGTTTTTATCTGGGCCGTTGTCAATAAAGGTATTAGTCATTCTCGAGGTAGGCTCAAAGGTGTAGTTCTGGCGGCGCGAG
>JAZQDF010000010.1:0-4502 GCA_045546635.1 Eubacteriales bacterium | reverse complement strand
TGTAGCTGCGGTCGGTTATGCCCTCCACAATGCCAAAGCGTGCCTGCAGGCACCTTGCAAACTTATAGGTCGTGCTCTCAAGGGGAGTGCCGTAGAGCGAGTAGTGGATGTTCTCCGCCGCCTTCCATTTTGCAGTATAGGAGTTAAGCATCCGCATAATCTCAAGGCCCATCTCCTCGCCCTCGGGCTCTGTAAGCTTTTTACCCGTAAGGGCAAGGACGCATTCCCACAGTCCCGCATAGCCAAGCGACAGGGTAGAGTAGCCGCCGTAAAGGTAGGGATCGATCCTCTCACCCGACTTGAGCCTTGTAAGAGCACCGTACTGCCAGAGAATAGGTGCGGCGTCGGAGGGTGTGCCGAGCAGTCTTTCGTGACGGCAGCGTAACGCCCTGTGACAAAGCTCCATTCGCTCGTCGAATATCTGGCGGAATTTATCCATATCGCCCTCGGCCGACAGACCGATGTCAACCAGGTTTACCGTCACCACGCCCTGATTAAATCGGCCGTAGTACTTCGGCTTGCCATTCTCATCAACGTAGGGGGTGAGGAATGAGCGACAGCCCATACAGGTATAGCATTGACCGACTCCGTTTTTGTCGATCTTGTTCTTTAGCATAATCTTCTCGGAGATATAGTCGGGCACCATACGCTTCGCGGTGCATTTTGCTGCAAGGCGGGTAAGGTAGTAGTACTTCGAGTCGGGATGGATATTATCCTCCTCCAGAACGTAAATAAGCTTCGGGAAGGCGGGGGTTATCCACACGCCGCTCTCGTTCTTTACACCCTGAATCCTCTGCTTCAGCACCTCCTCTATAATAAGGGCAAGGTCGGCTCTCGTCCTCTCGTCCCTCGCCTCACCGAGATACATAAATACGGTGATGAAGGGTGCCTGACCGTTGGTGGTAAGCAGGGTAACGACCTGGTACTGTATACACTGTACACCGCGGTTGATCTCCTCGGCGAGACGCAGCTCGGTAATGCGGTCTACCTGTCCGTCGGTGAATTCCACTCCCGCAGATGAGAGCTCGTCTGTAACACGCTTACGTATCTTCTGTCTGCTGATATCCACGAAGGGGGCAAGGTGAGTCAGGCTGATGGATTGGCCGCCGTACTGATTGGACGCCACCTGGGCGATGATCTGGGTTGCAATGTTACAGGCGGTAGCAAAGCTCTTCGGCTTCTCGATAAGGGTGCCGCTGATGACCGTGCCGTTCTCTAACATATCCTCAAGGTTGACAAGGTCACAGTTGTGCATATGCTGGGCAAAGTAGTCGGCGTCGTGGAAGTGGATGATGCCATCCTCGTGTGCCTTCACGATATCGGGCGGCAGAAGAATTCTGCGAGTCAGATCCTTCGACACCTCGCCTGCCATATAATCACGCTGTATGCTGTTTACGGTGGGGTTTTTGTTAGAGTTCTCCTGCTTTATATCCTCGTTCTTGCACTCGATAAGCGACATAATACGCTCGTCAGTGGTGTTTGACTTACGCACGAGCTCACGGGTGTAGCGGTAGGTTATGTAGGTCTTCGCCAGGGTAAAGGCTCCGAGGGACATAAGCTCTCTCTCCACCATATCCTGGATCTCCTCTACCGAGGTAGCACGTCCCAGGCTCTCACAACGCTCGGTAACGCGGTCGGTTATGGCCTCAATGTCACCGTCGCTTATGCGATATACCTCGTCAACGGCGAGATTTGCCTTGGTGACGGCGGCCTTTATCTTGCTTCTGTCAAAGACAGCCTCGGCTCCGTTTCTCTTTATTATCTTCATTTTTATTATCGTCCTTTTAATTATTTTCTTAAGAATATTATATACTATATATAAAGTCTTTGTCAATAAAGGGGAGAAAAAAATATGAAAAAACGCGAGTCCGTGCTTGATCTTGTTGGCAAAACGCCGCTTTTACGCCTTCCAAAATGGGAGGGGGATTTTGAAATTTTGGCGAGGGTGTATATGAAGCTTGAGAAATTAAACCCCACAGGCTCGGTAAAGGACAGGGCGGCGGCATATATCCTTCGGGATGGGGTAAGGCGGGGGTTGATATCGGGAGGGGGCTCGGTTATCGAGGCAACCAGCGGAAATATGGGCATCTCGCTTGCAGCCCTGTCCTCCTGCTTCGGCTGCAGGGCGGTAATAGTTATGCCCGACAGTATGTCGGCCGAGAGGCGTGCTATTATTTCGGCCTACGGCGGCGAGCTTGTCCTGACCGACGGCAGACTTGGAATGAGGGGTGCTATGGAGAGGGCAGAGCAGCTTTCGTCAGAGCGTAAGGGGGCCTATCTTACGCATCAGTTTGAAAATCCCGAGAGCATCAGGGCACATTACGAGACCACAGGGGAAGAGATATACCGTGACAGAGGCGGCAGGGTGGATATTCTTGTGGCCGGGGTAGGTACGGGCGGCACGCTGACGGGTGTGGGACGCTATCTTAAGGAAAGGCTTCCCTCGGTCAGGGTGGTGGCGGTAGAGCCGTCAGAGTCGGCGGTAATATCCCGTATCTTTTACAGAGAGGGAAATAAGAATGTGGGCGGAAGCGATCCCGACTCGGCTATCCGTCCCCACGGTATCCAGGGCATCGGTGCGGGCTTTCTGCCTCCCCTTCTTGATATGACGCTTATTGATGAGGTGTTTGCCGTCAGCACGGATGAGGCGAGGGCGACGGTAAGAAAAATGGCAGAACGGTATGGGTTTTTTCTTGGAATTTCCTCGGGTGCAGCACTGTATTCTGCTGCTAAAATAGGCAGTCGTCCTGAAAACGCAGGCAAAAATATAGTCGTTATGCTCCCCGACGGCGGCGAGAAATATTTGTCGCTCGGCACGTAGACGCCACGCTTTGGTTGAGGTGAAATATTTAACATATTGACATCGGTTGTAAAATATGATATACTAATCTCAACCACAGTTGAAAAAGGAGTATAAAAATGAAATTCAAAATTGTTACCGACTCCTCTGCCGACATAAAAACGCTGTCAGGCGTTCCCTTCGACAGCGTGCCGCTGAAGATCATCACCTCCGAGCGTGAGTATATTGACGACAGCTCGCTTGACGTCTGCGAGATGCTCTCCGACCTTAAGAAATACAGCGGCAGATCTCACACCTCCTGCCCCAGCTCGGGCGAGTATCTTGAGGCCTTCGGCGATGCCGAAAACATCTTCTGCATCACTATTACAAGCAACCTGTCAGGCAGCTGTAATGCGGCGAACGTGGCTGCAAAAGCCTATCTTGCAGACCATCCCGAACGCAACGTCTGGGTTATAGACAGCCTTTCCACAGGCCCCGAGTGTGCTCTCGTTATCGAGAGGATACGTGATCTTATTCTTTCGGGGCTTGATTTTGATACCATCAAGGAGCGTGTGGCGGATTATAATCTTAATCACACCAGGCTGATCTTTGCTCTTGAGAGTATGCGTAACCTTGCGAACAACGGCAGGGTAAGCCCCATCGTTGCCAAGATGGCGGGCCTGCTCGGTATTCGTGCTATCGGACGGGCAAGCGACGTTGGCACGCTTGAGATGATATGTAAATCCCGCGGCCCTCAAAATACGGCGAAGGATATTTTCTCCAATATGAAGGGCGACGGATATAAGGGCGGACGGGTGAAGATCCATCACGCCGATAATCTTCCCGCAACCGAGCTTTTGGTGTCAGTCATCCGCGAGGAGTATCCCGAGGCTGAAATTGACGTAGGTATAGCAGGCGGCCTTTGCTCCTTCTATGCCGAGCAGGGCGGTCTTCTTGTAGGATTTGAGGTGTAATCTGACAAGTATAGTTTACATATTACTCTAAAATCTGCATTCTTATTGTTTTTTTGAGGGTAGAATGCTTTTAAAAAAACGCTATAGCCATTTTAAGTCTCCCGACTTATTCGGGAGGCTTTTTATGTTTTTTCTTGCTTTATATTGTATTTTTTCTTTATATGTGATAAAATAATCTGTAATTATCTTTTTCAGGGGAAATAGAAATGAAGCTTCGCAATTTTTTAAAGGGATATGTCGGTGATTGGCCGTTCTACAAGGGCGTGCTTGCTATAACTCTGCCGATTATAATACAGAACGCCGTATCAAACCTGGTAAACCTGCTTGACAACCTTATGGTAGGAGCCCTGGGTACCGAGCAGATGTCGGGCGTTGCCATCGTAAACCAGTTTATCTTCGTATTCAACCTTGCCGTATTCGGTGCTGTGTCGGGTGCGGGCATCTTTACCGCCCAGTTTAACGGACGCGGCGACGTTGTCGGTGTGCGAAACACCCTTCGTATGAAGCTTGTTACCTCGATTGTCATCGGTGTGCTGGGTGTCAGCATTATCGGTGGCTTCGGCGACTTCCTCATCAATACCTTTCTCCACGAGGGCACCGAGGGAGATCTTGAGTTGACGCTTCTTTCGGGACAGGAGTATCTGGCGGTCATTATCATCGGTCTTATTCCCTTCGCCATATCTCAGGTCTATGCCTCCACCCTTCGTGAGACGGGAGAGACGGTGGTGCCTATGGTGGCGTCGGTAACC
>JAZQDF010000009.1:0-2084 GCA_045546635.1 Eubacteriales bacterium | reverse complement strand
TACGATCCGACTTGTGGAAACGTTGGCCGCATAGCAGAAGCCGTCCTTGATGATCAGGGGAGTAAAGCTTGCCGAGGTGTATTCGTTGACCTCACCCGCGGGCAGATATGAAAATCTCGTACACATCCAATAGCCGCGTGTGTTTTCCATAATAACGTAGTCGTGATTTCCGCCCGACTGAACGATGTATTGCTCATATCTCTCGCCGGGAATATAGATGGATTTTCCCTTGCCCCAGCCACCGTCATCGTACTCAATGAAGAAGTACATCTCGTAGACGTTGTTGGCGTTTTCATCGGTATAGCGGTAGATTACGTCGATCTGATCGTGCTGACCGTCTACGATAAGCAGGTCTCGGTTTTCATATACGCGAAGCATATGCTTCTCAAAGTTTACGTTAACCCACTTATCAACGATGCCAACGCGGCTTTTCATCCTGGCGATGTCCTCTGCCGCGTATTTTGCAGAAAGCTCAATGTTTCCGATAAAGGACTCAAACTGTTCGGCGGTGCCGTTTTCCTTTGCAAATTCATCCCAGCTGTAGGCAGAGGCAAGCTGCGAGCCGCCGCTATATACCCTATCCAGCATAGCCACCCTCTCCAGGGCGGCAAGCTCCATAGGCTTATCAAGGCCTACGTCGATATCCGAGCTCAAAAGCCCTTCGTCAAGTCGCTCGTTTGCCAGCAGCAGCTTTGCCGCATCGCCACCGCCACGCAGGGTTTTGCAGCCCGCGAGGATAGAGGTCATACCGAGCATCATTGCAACTACAAGCACTAAAGATATAGTTTTTTTCATATTTTTCTCCTCTATTTGTAATTATTTGTTTACATTTATATTATTTTATCGCCTTCTTGCGATATATTCCTCATACATTGTCTCTGTGGTTTCATCGACAAATCTTATAAATTCAGACAGAATCTGCTTGCCCATACTGCGATAATCCATCGACAAAGCCTTTTTTATTTTGTCGAGACGAACCTCCTCGGGAACGCCGTATATCATCATAAGTGCGTTCAGTGCCCCTGAAATCCGTACGTCAAGAGGAGATGAGCTCTCGGTGGTCATAAGTGTGGAATACTCAATACCCGAGATCAGCGTTTCGGCCTCCAAAAACTGCACCTCGCTCCATCCCCTGCAATATTCGCCGAATATCTCGTGGGCACGGGCGGCGTCGTTCTTTCGTATCTTCTCAAGGGTGAGCGGGTGGGTGTAGGAGGAAATGTACATATCTCTTGCGATCTCACTCTCCTCGCAGGCGGCCGCCATAGTGGTAAGCTCAAAGCATATTGCCATCAGCTGACTCTGTCCCTCGTTGGTTATCCTCTTGATAAGCCGCCATTGGTAGTCGCAAAGCATATCAACCACCTCGGCAAGCAGATGCTCCTTGGTGGGAAAATAAAACATCAGATGTCCGGGGCTGATCTGCATCTCGTTTGCTATCATCCTGATGGTGGTCTTTGAGTATCCCTCGTGCAAAAACAGTCTTGAGGCCACCCTTATTATCTCAAGCTTGGTTATGTTACCCCGCATATGCTTCGTCACTTTTTTCTCTCGCTTTCATTTTCTTGGTCGGAATTCGTTTTAGAACCCGTTCTAATTATAGAACATATTCTAATAATTGTCAATAGGATTTTCAGATTTTTTAAAAAAACTATATAAAAATCATAATAAAATGCTAAAATTCATAAAAATCAGTGTTTTTTGCAAATAAAGATCCCCCGTAAAACGGGGGGTATTTCATTTTCGGGCATAACCCTAACCGCTACCGGCGACGCACAAGTGCGTTTTAGATTGGTCTGCCAGCCACGCAATTGTTACTTGCTACCCGTAAACGGGTTCCAGCAAAGCCTCCCTTGTGTAAAGGGAGGTGGCATTTTCATAAGAAAATGACGGTGGGATTGTAAGAAACATAATGACTTACAGAACAATCCCTCAGTCAGCTTTGCTGACAGCTCCCTTTACACAAGGGAGCCTTCCACATAAATCATTCTTCGCTCTCTTTTTGTTCGTTTTCTGCTCATCGGCATTAGCCTCTTTTCAACCACGCGACTATCGCGTGGTTTTCGTTATACAAAAAACCTCCC
>JAZQDF010000008.1:0-2693 GCA_045546635.1 Eubacteriales bacterium | reverse complement strand
GCATACCCGCTTCCATCCCAGATGCGGCACCAGCTTTATGTTCTTTATGATACTGCTTGGCACCTTCGCGGGCCTGATAATCAAGACGCTTATCCCCGGTCTCGGTACCGGCGTATATACCCTTATCAGATTGCTTATTCTCCCCATCCTTATGGGTGTGGGCTATGAATTTATCCGCTTCGCAGGTAAGCATCCCAACGCTATTACCCGTGCTCTCTCGGCACCCGGCCTCTGGATGCAGAGAATTACCACCAAGGAGCCCGACGAGTCTATGCTGGAGGTGGCTATCACCTCGCTGAAGTGCTCGCTGCGTGACGATTATCCCGAGTTTGCCGAGTTCTATAACGAGAAGCCCTGGCTTCCCAAGGAAGAGGCGAAGGCGGATGAGAATGCAGAATGCGGAATGCAGAATGCAGAATGTGATGAGAATGACGCTTAAGGAGGCAATAAAGCTACTTACCGACGCGGGCATTGAGGCGGCAGAGCAGGACGCAACGCAGCTGTTCTGTCATTTCGGCGGCTATTCCAGAAGCACGCTGTATTTTATGGGCGGGGTGGGTTGCGACGATCCGCGGCTTCGCGACGCCCTTATGCGTCGTGCGGCTCACGAGCCGCCTCAGTATATTACCGGCGTTGCCTACTTCTATCGCGAGAGCTATCTTGTGACGCCCGACTGTCTTATCCCACGCTTCGATACCGAGATATTGGTGGACTATGCGGTGAAAAATCTGCCCTGCGGTGCCTCCTTTACGGATCTCTGTACGGGTAGCGGATGCGTCGCAATATCGGTGCTTTGCAATACCGATGACACTACCGCCATTGCGGTGGATATTGACGGCGGTGCTCTTGCCGTAGCCGAGGAGAACGCGAGAAGAAACGGCGTGGCGGACAGGATACATCTTCGCCGTCTTGATCTGATGGCCGAGGAGGTTGACGAGCAGGTATTTGCGGTGCTGTCAAACCCACCCTACGTCAGCGAGGAGGCCTATCGCGGCCTTGCGGACGAGATATTCCGCGAGCCCTCTCACGCATTTCTCGGCGGAGCCGACGGTGGGGATTTCTACCGCCATCTGACGCCCGTATATAAGAAAAAAATCTCTCCCGACGGCTTTATCGCCTATGAGATCGGCTACGATCAGGCAGAGCTTCTTCGGGATATAGCAGAGAAAAATAATATGTCATGCGAGATATTGAAGGATCTGTCGGGCAACGATCGGGTTGCGGTGCTGAGGAACAGGGCGTAAGCCGACTTTAATATTGAGTTTATTTGGCGGCGGCTGATGCTTCGCCCGTGGCGTCGTGGAACGCCATACGAAAACGGCATATACTGTATCGGAGGTATATGCTATGGAGAAAAAACGTAAGGTCGCTCTCTTATGGGGCGGCAGGGGACGTGAGAGCGAGGTTTCGGCAAGGGGTAGGGAGCATATTCTGCCGCTTATCGACAGAGATCGCTATGACGTATTGCCCATTTTTATACATAAGGACGGTCGCTGGCTTACTCCCGACGGCGAGGAGGTGCTGGCATATCGGGGCGGATTTTACACACCCGACGGACGGCTGATATTCTCGCCCGATTGCGTCCTCCCTCTGCTTCACGGTGATTTCGGTGAGGACGGGCGGGTGCAGGGTGCTCTTGACTGTGCCGACATACCCTACGTGGGGTGCGGCGTGTCTGCGGGGGCAATATGCCGTGATAAAGCGGTGGTGAAGATGATCGCCGCCTCTCTCGGTATACCCATACTGCCCTTCGTCCTCGCCCTTCGCACCGAGGGGGTGGATTATGCCGTCAGGTCGGCCGAGGGCAGCCTTTGCTACCCGATGATAGTGAAGCCCACCTCTCTCGGCAGCTCGGTGGGGGTTGGCGTCGCAGAGGGTCGCGACCGACTTGCATCATCGCTTGCGACAGCCTTCGCTATGTCCGACAGGGTTATAATCGAGCCTTATCTTCGCCACAAGCGTGAGCTTGAGTGCGGCTATTTTTCGACAAAAGGTAAAGAAATATTTACAAATCCCGGTGAAATACTTCTGTCGGGGCTTTACGGCTACGGTGAAAAGTATATCTCGGGCGATACACCCCTGGCCCTTCGTGCCGATATTCCGTCGGAAGTATGCGAGCGTGTGCGTGAGTATTCGCGGCGGCTGGTCCGCACCACGGGTGTCAGGCAGCTCTCCCGGGTGGACTTTATGCTCTCGGGGGATAGGCTATATTTCAACGAGATCAATACTATGCCCGGCTTTACCGACGGCAGTCTGTATTCAAGGATGCTGGAGGGCTCGGGCATTACCGAGAGTCAGCTCCTCTCGATGCTTATCGACGGGGCGGGTTGATCGGTGTCTTCGACAGCGGTGTCGGTGGGCTTTGTGCCTTCGGTCAGCTTCGCAGGGCAGAGCAGCGGGAGAATATGCTCTATCTTGCCGACCGCTCGAATGCCCCCTACGGCACGAAAAACGAGGACGAAATACTTGAATTTACGAGAAAAAACATAAGACTGCTATCCTCTCTCGGCTGTCGGCGTGTGCTTATCGCCTGCTGCAGTGCATCCAGCGTATGGCATCGGCTCGATGCGGCCGAGCGGGAGATATCCACGCCTATAATCCGTCCCGCGGCCAGACTTGCGGCATCCCTCGGCGGTCGGGTGACGGTGATCGCCACCGAGCATACGGTGAGAACGTCCGCCTTCGCAAGCGAG
>JAZQDF010000007.1:0-7850 GCA_045546635.1 Eubacteriales bacterium | reverse complement strand
CTCCGATGCCTCACAGATCGGCACAGCATTCTCGGTTCTCGAGAATCTTGCCATTCCCGCAGGAGCGGTGATGAGCGAGCAGAATCTCCCCGTCATCACCCGATATACCGCACTGATCGACCTCGCCGAGCCGACCTATTATATCACCACCGCCTCCGCCCGCAGTATCCTCCGTCTGTCGCTTTCCGACTCGCTCCTCTCGGGCGGGGAAATAGTCACGCGGGAGATTTACAGAGAGGAAGGTCCAACCGATCTCATATAAAAAAGAAACGGCAAGCTACCGTGAGCCATTGAAGCTCGTATCGGAATCTTGCCGTTTTAATTATGTCTTGGAGCGTTCTCTCAATATCTCCCACGATTTCAGTATCGCGATCTGGGTTTTTGCGTCGGTGATCCGGCCCGACATTACCATTTCGTGAAGGGCATCGAGGGTGTAATACTCGACGTCCAGGAACTCTCCGCTGTCAAGGTGGCTCTCGCCGAGGGTAATATCCTCTGCCATATAGATGTGGATGACCTCGTTTATCAGGGCGGGGGAGGGGGCAATGCTGCCAAGATAGGTGTAGCGGCCTGCAACCGCACCCGTCTCCTCCCACAGCTCACGCTTTGCACCCTCAAGGGGTGGCTCGTCGGGGGTATCAAGCTTGCCTGCAGGTATCTCCAGCATAACTCTGCCGTGGGCGTAGCGGAACTGACGCTCCATAATCACGCGACCGTCGGGCAGAATGGGAATGACCGCCGCCGCACCGTTGTGCAGACTGATCTCCCTGACGCTGCGTGATCCGTCGGGCAGCAATATCTGATCCCTCACTACGTGAAGAGCCACACCGTGAAATATTTCCTCTCGGCTTATTTGCTTTTCTGTAAGATTGCTCATTTTATCTCTCGCCTTCTGTTTTAGATTGATAAAGTAATTTGATTTACGCTGTTATAAAAACGGCTATGCGTCGTGGGATTTTTCGTTATTTTTGCTCGTTTTTGCCGTTCGTGCTCGTCTTTTTCGTGAGAAGCTTCCTTACCCACGCGGGATCAAGCTGTGCCAGAATGACCGCACAGAATACGATGCCGCATCCGAGATATTCCCGTCCGCTCATCCTCTCGCCGAAGAACAACGCACCGCCGATAACGCCGAACACCGACTCCAGCGACAGTATCATCGAGGACACCGTGGGATCGATCTCCTGCTGGCCGAGGATCTGCAGGGTGTAGGCAATTCCGCTGGAGCAGATGCCGAGGAAGAGGAGCGAGGGCATAACCGAGATAACGTCGGACATAGCAACGCCACCCTCGAAGATCAGGGCAAGGATGCCGTTTAACACAAAGGCTACGGCGAACTGAATAAGCGATATTCTGACACCGTCACAGCCCTCTGACAGACGGTCTACCGAAATTATATGAATGGCGAAGATTATTGCACACGCCAGCACCAACGCGTCGGAAAGCTCAAGAGCCGAGCTTTGCTTGATGCAGAGGAAATAAAAGCCGACGATGGCGATGGGAATGCTGATTATAGAGGTAAGATGGGGCTTTTTGCCAAATATAGTTGACATTATGGGCACAAATACTACGTAGAGTGCGGTAATAAACGCTGCCTTACCCGTGTCGGTTCCGCTGCCGAGTCCGTACTGCTGGAAGGTGGTTGCTACCGTTATTATAATGCCGAGCACAAGGCCTGCTACAAGCTCTTTCCTTTTGAAATCAAGAAGACCGCGTCCTGCGGCGGTTCCGCGACCGTTCTTCGTCAGTCTGTCCATCAGGGGAATAAGACCGAAGAGGAATACCGTGGCCAGCAGGCTTCTTATAGCTCCCACGCTGAAGGGCGGGATCAGCGTCGCCGCCTTCTGTGCCACGAAGGCAAAGCCCCAGATGACCGTGGCTATTATAAACATCAGGTATGCTACACGCCGTCTGACGGTGGGGCCCGTCGCCCTTGCTGATAGATTTTTCATAAAGTCACCTCGCTGAATAGATATGTTTTAAATATTTACTCATATTACTTGAAAAAATTAAAAATTATGGTATAATTAAATAAAAGCTTTGCTCCGCTTTAGGCGGAAATATGCTATTATAGACGTGAAGGCCGCGGCCGACTTGATTTGCCGTGGTGTAAAGGAACGGAGTTTTTTGTTATGAAGATAGTGATCATCGGTCTCGGAACGATCGGAAAAACTATACTTAAAAACCTGTCGGGCGAGGGACACAACCTTACCATTATCGATGAGGATAAGGAAAAGGTCGAGAGCCTGATAGAGAAATACGACGTATCGGGTGTAGTGGGCAACGGTGCCTGTATGGAAATTCAGCGTGAGGCGAACGTAAGGTCTGCCGATCTTGCCATCGTGCTTACCGAGAGCGACGAGCTTAACATCTTCGCCTGCCTTGTTGCCAAGAAGCTTGGTGTAAAGAACACCATTACCAGAGTTCGTAATCCCGATTACAGCAAGCAGATTATGGCGATGAAGGACGAGCTCGGCATCTCTATGATCGTCAATCCCGAGCGTGATACCGCAACCGAAATATTCAACCTTATAAACCTTCCCTCTATTGCCCAGGTGGATCACTTCGGCAACGGACGTGCCCTGCTCGTTGAGATCGTCTGCGAGCGTGGCTGCTCGCTTATCGGTCACACCCTTATCTCCATAGGCAGAGCCCTGTCCACCAGGGTGCTTATCTGTGCGGTGCAGAGAGGCCAGGAGGTCATAATCCCCACGGGTAACTTCCTCATCCGCGAGGGTGACAGAATACATCTTACCTCGGATGCAAAATCCCTTCGCGACTTTATCGCGGAGATAAATCTCGTCAATTCTCCCCTCCGTAACATTATGATCGTCGGCGGCAGTAAGATCGGATTTTATTTAAGCGACGAGCTGTCCAGAAAGAAGTACAGAATAAAGCTTATCGAGGGCAACCGCCAGGTTGCAGAGGAGCTGGCGGAGAGCCTGCCGAAGGTTACGGTCATTCACGGCAACGGAACGCAGCACGACCTGCTTATCGAGGAGGGTATCGAGGCGATGGATGCCTTCGTTGCCCTTACCAACACCGATGAGGAAAATATGGTAGTATCTATGTTCGCCAACAAGCTTAACGTACGTAAGACCATTACCCAGATCAAGAGCGACGACCTTTACGGTATGCTTGACGAGCTCGGCATCAACAACATAGTCTCGCCGAAGAATATCGTGGCGGACAGAATCATCAGCTACATCCGTGCTATTGCCAACAAGCGTGGCAGCAACGTCCTCACCCTCTACCGCCTTGTAAACGATCAGGTCGAGGCACTTGAGTTCCTCGCCAAGAGAAAGCAGGAGAAGTTCTACGACAAGCCCCTTCGCGAGATGAATATCAAGAAGGACTGCCTTATCGCCTGCATTATCAGACAGAACGAGGTGGTTATCCCCGACGGTAATTCCACCATCAAGATGGGCGATAACGTTATCGTCGTCACCACGCATAAGAACTTCGACGATCTGACCGATATTTTTGAGTAAGGCTTAGCTATGAATTTTATTAAAGTTGGAAAGATCCTCGGCAAGATTATGATCCTTGAGAGCATACTGATGCTTCTGCCTCTTGCCGTGGCAATTATTTATAAAGAAGGCCTGAGAAACGTTCTCGCCTTCGCAGTACCTATATTTATCCTCGCCCTGCTGGGAATTCTTCTCCAGCTCCCGAAGGCGAAGAGGGATATTCTGTATCAGAAGGAAGGCTTTGCCCTCACCGCAATGGTCTGGCTGGTGATGACGCTGTTCGGTGCCATACCCTTCGTCATCAACCGCGATATTCCGAACTATATAGACGCCTGGTTTGAGATTATGTCGGGCTTTACCACCACCGGCTCCAGTATAATAACCGATATTACCGCGATGTCTCACTCCACACTCTTCTGGCGTAGCTTCTCCCATTGGATCGGCGGTATGGGTATTCTGGTATTCGTGCTTATCTTCATCCCCGAGAGCAACGACGGCTCGTCGATGCATCTTCTCCGTGCGGAGAGCCCCGGCCCCCAGGTTGGTAAGCTGGCTTCGAAGATGAAGGTGACCACGAGGATCCTATATCTTATCTATCTCGGCATGACGGCGATCGAGATACTTATACTTTATTTCGGCCCGCTTACCGACTACAACGCTATGGCCCTGGCCCTTGGCGAGCCTATGGCGTCGGCATATCACGGCGACAAGCTGTTTAACGCCCTCCTCGCCTCCTTCGGCTGTGCGGGTACGGGCGGCTTCGGATTTATTCCTAACAGTATGGAGTTCTTTACTCCCTTCGCCCAGTACGTGATGGCAACCTTCCTTATTTTATTCGGCATCAACTTCAGCCTCTACTACCTTATCCTTATCGGTAAGATAGGTCAGGTGTTCAAGAGCGAGGAGTTCAGAAGCTACTGCCTGCTTCTCGTATTTGCGGTCGGACTTGTGTTCCTCAGCCTTATGGGCAGCTTCGGCAGTGTTCCACAGGAGTATACCGTAGAGGAGGCCTTCAGACACTCGCTGTTCCAGGTGGCGTCTCTTATTTCCACAACCGGCTTCTCTACCACCGACTTTAACCTGTGGCCGATGCTCGGCAGAACGGTGCTGCTGGTAGTAATGCTTACGGGTGCGATGGCGGGCTCTACCGCGGGCGGTATTAAAATATCCAGAATCGTCATCGCCTTCAAGGGTGCGATGGTAAATATCAGAAAGCTGATAAACCCACGCTACGTGCCTAAGTCAAAGATAGAGGGCAAGCTTCTTGAGGAGCGTACCACCAACGACGTATTCTCCTTCATTACGCTCTACTTCTTCCTGCTTGTCGGCGTGGTGGTGCTGTTGTCCTTCGATCCGATAAACGGTCAGGCGGTAACGATCGTGTCGGATGCAGGTGAGTATACCGTAACGCACGATTTCTACAGCAATTTTTCGGCAACAGTAGCCTGCCTCTCTAACATAGGCCCCGGCTTTGAGGCTGTCGGCCCATACTCGTCCTATGCCGGCTTCAGCTGGCTGTCGAAGGTGATCCTCACCTTGACGATGATGATAGGAAGACTTGAGATACTTCCCGTGCTGATCCTCTTCAACCCCAAGACCTGGAAGAGAACCTGATCGGTATATTTTTAAGCAATGAGCAAAAATGGACGGCGTGAGCCGTCCATTTTTATTTTAATCAGCTCGGTGCCGATTATTCTGTTGTGCCGCCGATTATTCGGTGGTGTAGTTGTCGAAATATCCCTGAATATGAACGATGGGCGTACCCTTGTCACCCGAGCCGCTGGTAAGGTCACACAGCGAGCCGATAAGGTCGGTAAGCCTTCTGGGCGTCGTGCCCTCGGATGCCATTTTTCCTACGAGGTTTGCATCCTTCTTCTCGATCTCGGCCTTGATGGCCGCCTTCAGCTCCTCACCCGAGAGGGAGGCAAAGTCGTTGTCTGCGAGATACTTGAGCTTCAGCTCGTTGGGTGTACCCTCAAGACCGGGGGTATATGCGGGAGAAACGACGGGATCGGCAAGCTCCCAGATCTTTCCGACGGGATCCTTAAAGGCACCGTCACCGTATACCATAACCTCACAAAGCTTGCCCGTAGCCTTAAGAAGCCTGTCCTGGATGTCCTCTACCAGAGCCTGACAGTCGCGGGGGAAGAGCTTCACCTGCTCCTCGGTAGCCTTGTTAGAGCCAAGCAGACCGTACTGCTCGTTGTAGCCCGAGCCGTTTATCGGCTGGCGAAGAATTTCGTCAAGGCCGTATACGATTTCTCCGCCGCCGGCCTTCAGAATTTTAGCGGTTCTGTGGCGTGTGTGAATGTCGCAGTGAAGCACGTTCTTGGTATAGTCGAGGATGGCCTTCGGGTTGTTTGCAAAGATGATCTCGCACTCTGCACCCTCGCCGCGGATAAGGCTCTCGTAATATTCAACGTAGTCCACACCGGTAAAGCGATGCTTCTCATAGCCGAAAAGCTGACGGTATTTATTAAGATCAAGCACGTCGCGATAGGGATCAACGCCCGCCTCGTCAAGTCTGTCAAGGCTGACAAGATGATTTCCAACCTCGTCGGAGGGATAAGAGAGCATAAGCACGACCTTCTTCACGCCTCTTGCAATGCCCTTAAGACAGATGGCAAAGCGGTTGCGGCTGAGGATGGGGAAGATAACGCCAACGGTCTCGCCGCCGAATTTTGCACGTACGTCTGCCGCGATATCGTCAACGGTGGCATAGTTTCCCTGTGCTCTCGCAACGATAGCCTCGGTCATAGCGATAATATCTCTGTTGCGTATCTCATAGCCCTCGCTTGCCGCCGCCTCGAGAACCGATGCGGTCACGATCTCGGCCAGATTGTCGCCACTTCTGATTATGGGGGCTCTTACGCCTCTTGATACGGTGCCTATCATACGACTCATAGTATTTTCTCCTTTGTGGATGAAAGATTATTAAATACCTTTATATTATATCAAATGCTATACCGTTTGTAAAGAGATTTTAAAATATTTTAATCGAAAATTCACGAAGCCGCAAGGCTGCGTTTTTCTCAAAATGCAAAAATGTTTGTTTTTAAAAAATGGGATTTTTTGGCGGTAAAACAAAGAAAAAGCGGATAAATGTAAACTCATATTTACAAAATATCCGCTTTTTCATCAAAAATATTTAATTTTGTATTGCACGCTTTATTGCATCGAATGACTCGTCGCTGATGTGATGCTCGATCTTGCAGGCATCCTGCGAGGCTACCTCGCCGTCCACTCCGAGGGAGATGAGGAATTCGGTAAGCACCTTGTGCCTGTCGTATATCTTCTGTGCCAGCTCCCGTCCCGTAGGCGTAAGGGTGATAAAGCCGTCCTTATCCACCGTAATATAGCCTCCGCTCTTCAGCAGACCGATGGCACGGCTGACGCTTGGCTTGGAGAAGCCCATATGCTCGCAAACGTCGATAGAGCGTACGTTCGCCCTTTCATTCGTGAGTATAAGTATAGTTTCAAGGTACATCTGCCCCGATTCCTGTAAATTCATATATGCCTCCTTTGGCATTTCTTTTTTTGATTATAACATACTTTTGTAAAAAAATCAAGCCGTATCAAATAAAGTTTTAGACCGTTGGGGTTGATATCGGTATTAGCTTATGATATAATATTATAAAAGCTTGAAGGAGGGCAGCTTGATGGGATATGCTGTGGGGTTAGCTTTTTGCGTTTTATTTATTGTAATTAATGTTATAAATATCATTAATGCCATAAGGTCTAAAAAATATTTAGACATTTTAGAGACCGTGCTGCTTTTACCCTTTGCGATATTTATGTCATCGGGTTTTGTATTCGGCGGTAGTGCCGAGCCAAACGCAGACGTGCTTTATGATCTGTACGAGGAAGGGCATTACTATCTTTCAAACCACGGAAAATATGTAGATGTAAGCTATGAGATTTATACTTATATGCGAATTATTGAAATAATCGGAATAGCCTTCTTTATTCTTGGGTTTGCTTTTATTCTCATCAGACGGGCTTTGGAAAAGCGTAAGGAAAAAATAAAGCTTTTATCAGGAAGTGAAATAAAAGAAAAACAATAACCATTTGATATAATTTGCCGTAAGAAATCTGCCCGAGGCACAACGACCGGGTACGAAGCGACTGTTACGCTGTCAAAGGAAAGAAAAAAAGACCATCGGATGATGGTTGCGGAACAAGGATATTCGCCCAATGCGAAGATGCCCGCTTCCTTCGCCTGGCAAGCGAGCTTGCCGATCTTCGGTCGGGGTATGCGAACCCAGACATACAGAGTTTGCCGCTCGGGGTAAGCTTTGCAATGATCGTTCGGCTTGGGTGCAGGGGGGAGCAACATCTCCTCGCCAGGCAAGATACCGCCGATGGCGGTATGCACAGTCTGCT
>JAZQDF010000006.1:0-10608 GCA_045546635.1 Eubacteriales bacterium | reverse complement strand
TTATATTGATAAGGCTATGTATACCGATGCGGTGTCGGTCAGAGAGGTTATTCCCAGCGAGAGAAAGATCCCCTGCGGCGATGGTACTGCGTTCCTCTTCGGCGACAGAATCGAGCTTGATATGGCTGACGGTAAAATGATATTCCCCTTCGATGAATGCTCTGCCGTCACCGTTCTCGGCCGCAACAAGCTTAATATTTATCACGGCGGAAAAATCTATCAGCTGAAGGGTGATCGGAGATACTGTGCCCTTAAGTATGTAAACATATATCACAGACATAAAAACATTAGAAAAGGAGACGAAAATGTTAAATTTTTGGGACTCTGAGGTATGGAGCTGGATACTGCTCTTTGCCGTTTTGACAGGAAGCCTTTTAGTAGGCAATACGCTTAGAAGAAAAATTCCTCTTCTCAGAAACTCGCTTATTCCCACGTCGGTTATCGGCGGTGCGGTGCTGCTTATAGTTGCGGCAATATATAAGGCAATTACCGGAGAGATAATGTTTGATACCGCGATTTTCGGCGGCGAGGGAACAAAAAACCTTGAGATCATTACCTATCACGCCCTGGCACTCGGATTTATTGCCTCCTCGCTTAAATACAGCGACAAGCCCGTGAACAAAAAGAGGCTTAACGAGATATTCAACACCGGTGTCACCACCGTGTCCACCTATCTTATTCAGGGTGTGCTCGGCGTTGCGATCACCCTCATTGCAGGCTTCTTCATTACAGATTTCTTCACCGGTGCGGGCATCCTTCTTCCCTTCGGCTTTGGCCAGGGTACAGGCCAGGCACTTAACTACGGTATCAAGTACGAATCCAACGAGATAAATCCCTTCGTAGGCGGTAGTGATTTCGGTCTTACCATCGCGGCACTTGGCTTCATTTCGGCGGCTATCGGCGGCGTTATTCATCTTAATATCAGAAAGGCCAGCGGCAAGCTTAAAAAATCCGACAGAACCGACGGCAGCGATTATCACGAGGCGGTTGACGCCCCCGGCGAGATTCCGATGCAGGAGAGCGTTGATAAGATGACCATTCAGATCTCTCTCATTGTTGCTGCATACGTTATCGCATACGTCATAATGTACGTTCTCGGCCTTCTTCTCCCCGGTATGAAGGCGACTATATACGGCTTCAACTTCCTTCTCGGCGTTATCGGTGCGGTTATTGTCAAGGGTGTTGTCGGCCTGCTTCGCAAGAGCGGTCTGATGAAGAGAAAGTATATAAACAACTTCCTTATGACACGTACCTCCAACTTCTTCTTCGACCTTATGGTCGTTGCAGGCGTTGCGGCAATCAGACTTGACGAGCTTGAGAGCTATTGGGGTGTTATTATAATACTTGGCCTTGTCGGTGCGTTCTCCTCCTACGGCTATCTCAGAATCGTATGCAAAAAACTCTTCCCTGAGTATGAGGAGGAGCAATTCCTTATGATGTACGGTATGCTTACGGGTACGGCGAGCACAGGCACCATCCTCCTTCGTGAGATCGATGGCGAGTTCAAAACTCCCGCGGCAGATAATATGGTATATCAGAACTTCCCTGCTATCGCTTTCGGCTTCCCTCTTATGCTTATCGCCGATCTCGCTCCCACTCAGCCCGTTCTGATGTTTATAATCCTCGTGGCATTCTTCCTTGTAATGAACCTTATTCTCTTCAGAAGCTTCATCTTCAAGTCAAAAAAGAAGAAAACTCCCGTAAAGGAAGATGAGGAAGCCCACGTATAATCTACAAAATTCTGTGTTTTTGTAAACAATACATAACATTAAGGCGGTTTGCATCCTGCAAACCGCTTTTTTATGATAAAACCATCACACCACTTGATTATTATATAATATAATGATATAATGAATAAAACGGCAAAGGAGCAAAAAAATGTTAAAAGGCAAGATGCTTTCCATCCTGGGTGACAGTATATCCACCTACAAGGGCGTATCAAACGACGCGAGCGTAAATTCTACAATATTCCCGAACCCCTTCTATTATCACGAGCCCTTTCCCCTTGACAAAACCTATTGGATTCGTATCATTAACACATTTGGTATGACGCTTTGCGTAAACAACTCCTGGTCGGGCGGTAATCTCAGCGGCAGAGATGACGAAAGCTCGGGACTTAACCGTGCGAGTCAGCTTTCTCGCGACACGGGCGAGACTCCCGACCTGATCATAGTTTATATGGGACTTAACGATCTCGGACGGGGAGTAAAGCCGGAGGTTTTCGGCCCCGACTATGAGAGAACGCTTCTTATCATTAAGGAACGCTATCCCGACGCCGCCGTTTGCTGTGTCAACCTGCCCGACAGGGATTCCTGGGTTACCAAGCGTGCGACCATTTTTAATCAGCTTATAGAGGACGCCACGAGGGTGGCGGGCGACAATTTCTTCATTGCCGATCTTTTTGGTAGCGGTATTGACGAGGACAGCTACTACGACAACTCCACCGACGGGCTTCATCCCGACGAGGACGGAATGAAGATTATCGCCGACGTGGTTGAGGCAGCCATACGCAGAAAATTCAATATGTAAAAAACGAAGTGGCATCTTATATGGATGCCACTTTTTCCTTTAAATATTCAATTTTCGCCATAACGGTAATCAGCTTTTGTGTTTTTTCTTCGGCTCGGGCAGCTCCTCTACCATCGCGTTGAGCAGCTCTTCGAGAAATTTTCCATCCTCCACGTCCTCAATAAGAAGCATTTCCTTCGCCCCCTCGTATGGCAGCTCTCTCGGTGCATCGGGCAGCAGCTTCATCGCCGACGGCGTGGTCTTCACAAGCAGACGGTTGTCATAAACTCCTCCGACCACCTTCCCGCCATAATATAGAACGTACTCACCCATCATTGCTCTGGCGGAAAGACCGCTACAAACGTCCAAAATAAAATCAACGTATTCCCTGCTGCTTGCCATAGCTTTATCCTTTCGCTATAAATTTCCGAATAGTCCAAGAAGCTCTGATAGATTGTCGATGATATGGTCCGCCTTGTCCTTACCAAGCTCAACGTCTTGGTATGCCGCAAGACCTTGTCTTATCCACACCGTAGTCAAACCAATCGCCTTCGCAGGAATGATATCGTTATCCAACCTGTCTCCAACCATTACGGCGTTCTCTGCCTCGCATCCCGCAAGCTCCATAGCCTTTTCAAAAATGGCCCTGTCGGGCTTGGCAACTCCAAGCTCTGCCGAGGTGACCACCACGTCAAAATACTTCTGCAGACCGAAGCCCTTTAGCCTCTCCTCTGCACCTGCAACCTGGTTTGCAATAATTCCCAGTCGATAGCCACGCCGACCTAATGTCGCGAGCGTCTCTTCCGCATCGTCATAGGGCATCTCATCCTCCGAATGCCAGGGCGTTTTCTCAAGTCCGAAATACTCTATAGCCGCCGAGTTGCCGTCAAATCCCATCCTTGCAAGCTCGATTCTCTTGCGGTCAAACTCCGAGAAAGAAATATCCGCCCCGCAAAGCATCTCTCTCGCCCTATGATCGTAGGCCTCCGTCTCGTCCACCAGCGTCGATCCTATGTCAAAAAATATCCACTTAATACCCATATCACCCAAACCTTCTTTTGCTATATTATACTACAAGCTGATGGAAAAGTAAAGATAATAATTGGATTTTTGACTTCTATTCATCAATAGAAATCCTGCCCAGAAAATCTGCAAGCGTTTCAATTGATCTTCCAATGCCGTCAGGGTCCTTTACCGTTATAAAGCAGTAAGCATCGTTGTAATCCTTCAGCGTGATCATCCAGGTGGTATTATCAAAATGCAAGGCAAAGCCGTAAATACGCATCCCATCTCCGCTTTCTGTTAATCCTCCACTTATGGCATAATAATCTGCATCCTTGCCGGCACATAATTGCTGTCGTATAATTTGTGCTCCGCCGGCTAAATGCAACTCTTCTGTTGAAGCAAGAATGCCGAGCCTCGGTAAATCACTATACATAGCCATTCTCGCCATATCCATATACGAATGATATCCACGGTTTTCATAATACGAATAATAGTCTGTTCCAAATAAAGGGTTTAAAACGTTATCCGAATAATCTGCGTTAAACCTGATAATACCACCCTTGCCATTTGCATAAAGTCCGGGTATTTCCGTATCCACCACAAATCCCTCGGGCAACTTACAAGCCACTACGGGCTTGTCTTCCTCGCTGAATACGACCGTGTCCGCACCGATATTTTTAATTATAACAGGTTCATTTCTGGTGATAGCAATATTTCCTTCTACCCCTTGCGGATGTAGAATTTGTGACCGCCGAACGATATTAAATACGCCAACGAACACCAGACACAGGCAAACCGCAACAGCACTTATTACGGCAATTTTCTTCCACGGCAGATCGTTTTTCCTATTGTGGTCTTGTGTATCATTAACAGATTCCTTGGTTTCGTTTCCGACCAGCTCGTCAAGGCTTACGCTGAATACCTGCGAAAGCATCCGTGCTTGCTTAATATCAGGTGCGGTTTCGCCCAGCTCCCACTTTGAAATAGTTTGTCTGGCAACCCCAATTTTTTCAGCAAGCTGCTCCTGCGATAAACTATACTTTTTTCTCAATTCAAAAATTTTAGTCCCAATATTCATATAATTTCCTCCTTGCACTTGAAATTATAACAGAATAATGCAGACAAATCCACCCTTTTCCGGTGGAAAAACCGCCCGTTTTCTTAACATTTTTTGAATACAGCTTAAATAATTTATTGTGAGAGGCTTAGCGGCATTTGGACATCATTCATAAAGAGCCCGTATAAGGAAGTGACACTGCGTTTCCGTTAACGTAAACGCTTAAAGCATATTTTGCAATCTCCCCATCGTCTGTTGTAATGCTTAAAGACTTATTGTTATATCGGATCTTTTCGAATACCGCGTTTACCGTCATATTGGACAGCACTGCGTATGTTTTTACTACGCTCGTGTCGCTGATGATTCTTTCGGGAAGGCTACCTGTAATTTCCACTAAGCGATATCCATCCTCGGGAATAAATTCCAACGTAATATTTTGTCCCTTTTCGGTTGAAAGAGTGTAAGGAAAATTTCCGACTGCTGTGCCGTTGACCTTAATACTGCCGCCGGTAGTAGTCTGAATAACCGCCTGATATGAAGCACTTTCTTTCACTTCGTTTTCCTGTGCTGTAAACTTAAATTCGCCCGCGGGAACGTTAAAGGCTACAAAATCCGAGTCCTCCCACGCATAAGAAACGCCATTAGGCATATTCGCACTGACCGGAGCTCCGTTTGCGTATAAGGTAACACCGTTCAGTGTAACCATAGTATCTACGCCTTCGATACGCGGCACGCATACAACACCGCCCGAGGAGCCGTTTGAAAGCGTAATATTTAAAACGTATCCGTCTGAAGACCTTTCAACCTTGACTGCGATCCTGCCTCCCGCTCTTTCAACCGTTGCACTGACACGGGTGAGCGAACCGAGCTGAGGCTTGATCTGTACCGTGTTGAACGTCGGGCTCGTAGGCGTAATGCCTGCGTTACACATATATAACAGTGAAAGAGGTGCACCCGACCAGGCGTGATTTTTCGTTTCATCACCGTTAAACATTGTTTGGTCTGCCCAACATTCAGGGAGAGTGGGATAACCGTCCTCTGTAAACGGGCCAAAGCGTTTCTGCGTACGCTCAACCGCTTCGTCGTCGGCTCCCATCATATACATAGCCTCAAGCACGTATTTTTCCATATACGGGCTTGCATTATAGGTGCTTGTCAAAACGGCCAGAATTTCATCGTAGCGGCTAACATCTGCCAAACCCGAATAAATCGCCATAGCATTCGCACGGTCGTCTGCAACGCCGTTATCCGTCCGGTGATAATATGCGTTTTTGCTTGTGTCCCAGTAAAGCGTATCAAAGTTCTTTTCCATCAGCTCCATTCTGTCGGTAAGGAACTGAATATCGGCCGCCGCGGCTCCCGAGCCATCAAGCCGTGCTATGTCCAAAACTGTTTTAAGTCCGATATAATACCAACAGTTTTCTATGATGGCCGTATCGTAATGCTCGCCCCAGTCGATCCAGTCCCAGGTGCCGCTGCGGTGTGTTACCGCACCGCTTTCCGATATGCTCCACAGCTTGAGATATCTGAGCAGGGCGGGATAGGAATCAATCAGAAGCTGCTTATCACCGTAATACATATAGTATTGCCAGAAGGAATGTACTCCCGCCAGGCTCTGTACGGGTAACTCAAGATTGGAATTTCCTAAGGCGATCATAGAGGGGATCTCGCCGCCCCTCTTAACGAATCCTATCGCCTGAGTAAGCGTCTTCTTATAAAGCAAAGCCGCCCCCTCATCCATAGAATAAGCTGCCTGCTGCATATTGATCACGGCATCGCCAAACCATTGTGCTCTCTCGCGGTCTGGACAGTCCATAAAGCTGTCTCTCATGCAGACGTAAAGAGTATCGTAAGCCTCTTGATACAATTGATTAAGTATATCGTTGTCCGTCGATACGGAGCCGGTCATCGTCGTATCGTAGCCCGATTGACGGAAGCCAAGCTCTAATACTTCAACGGTATCGGGAATGGTAAAGGTTATCTCGTATCCGTTCATCCAACCAAGAGCCTCCCAGACCTGCTCCCCTGCCTTCGTAATGTATTGAGGGGCGATAGAGGTGCTGTTGCCGTTTACCCAGGTATCGGATTTGATACTGATAAGCTCTCCTCCGGATTTACTTATTACCTTTAGATAGGGTGTGCCTTGAATATTGGTTTTGTTAACGATCTTATAGGTTGAAATTGTTTGTCCGTTATTAACAGCCGCACAAGAGTTGCGAACGGAAACGTAGGACTCCTGCCCTGCATTTTCAACCAGGTTATATTCACTTGCGTACGACGGATTATCTGCAGAAAGTAAGGATATGGTATTAACATTACCGTTTTGTGCCAAAGAGTCTATATTCGCATTATAAAGCTCTTTTCCGTTACCATCCGTAACCTTTAACGAATAGATCTTTACAAGCTCGTTTATATCCTGTCTGATACCTATCGTGCTACCCTCTCTTTGCAGAGTGGTATCATTCATTACACCGAGCAGGCTACCGTTTAAATAGGTGCTTATTGTCTGCGGTGTAACCTCTATTTTTACGGTATGCCTCGTGTTATATCTGTAATCGTAAGAACCGCTTGAGTATAAGGATCTTCCGATCTCCGCGTAGGTAAGATCCTGCGTGGATACCATCCAGGAGCCGTTACGCCTTACGTGCGGCTTGAAGGCTACACCGTTGAAAAGAGAAGCCTGCCTGAAGCTTATCTGAGGCATATAGAAGTTATCGCGGTCGGCTACGCATACGCAAAAGCCGATTGCCGCACCGATGGGCTGACCTTCTACGTATGCAAGGGGCTCGGCAACTATCACCTCTGCCTCGAGTGTATAGTATTCGGGTAAAGACAAGCGAGCAAAGGCACCGTTGCCACTCGCCTTCGTCCAGGTGTTCCCGTCAGAGCCGTTTGCCGTAAAGGTCGTAACCTCCTCCAGCCTCATTTGAGGAATAGAACGGAGAATAAGATTTAAGCGAGGGTCTGAATCCTTATAATATACCTCGCTGATGCCACCACGGTCATTATGGATACGGTTGTCCTCTATTATCTCATCCATATATACGGCGTCGAGCCAATCGCTGTCATCGTATCCGACGTCCGTCCATTTGATACCGTCCGAGTCAACCATCTCATACAAGGCGTTGTATTTGATATTTGCCTCGCCTATTCGGTCGTTATTAAGGCTTATAGGCTCTTCGTACGCAGGATCGAGCATCGCCTTCCACGTGGCATCACTGTACAATCTTTTGCCATCAATATCCGCATCAAAGAAGAAGGCAGGCACACCCGTATTAATGGTACTGCTGCTTGTTTTTCCGGAATAGAATACCTGCACGGCGATCGTGTTTTCGCCTTGCACAAGGCAGTCGGAAACGTCCTCTTTGTCGTAGAACCAGGTATCTATGGAGTTGCCAAGCTTTAGCTGTCCCTCAAATATGACAAGCTCGCCGTTGATCCACAGCCAATATTTTGTGTCGGCACTGATACGCACTGTTGCATTTGTGGGTGCTTTATCAAGACGGAAGGTTTTACGCAGGGCAACCCATTGTCCCTGCTCTGTTTCCGTATCCGCCCAGATCCAGCTTGCCGCCGATTTGTATTCATCGTCAAATGAAGAAATTGACTCGTTTAATAAAGGGGGATCTACGAGGTCGGATGATCCCTCCTGGTCACCGGGCTTTTCGGTATCGTCCGATACACCGGGATCTTCGGTATTACTCGAGTCTCCGGGGCTGTTCCAAAAGCCACACGAGCTTAATAGTATTCCGTTTGCAATTAACGTTAAAATCATAATCCACGCTACCACCCTGTTGTATTTTTTCATAGCCGTTTCCTCCCGAAGCTTTAAATAATGATATAACAAAAACCATACTCTTGTCAATATTTATCTTACATTATAAGTGCTTATATTAATATTACCATATAAAAAAGAAAAATAAAAGAACACTATTTGCGTAAAAAAGTGTCCTTATTTGTGTTGATTTTTCTCGATTCGTATGTTAAAATAGGGTGAGGTGATGAAATGATCAAGCAGGAAATATTAAACAAAATTATGCCCATAACGGACGAGGAAAGATCTATTCTCAACGGTGCGGGTGTGGATAAAAGCATATATACCACTCACGGAGGAAGTATAATTAGACATAAAAAGCTTCTCTCCGACGGTCAGCTTATCCGTATCAGAACGCACACGAGATTTGTGCATTTCCCTGAGCATACACATGACTATATCGAGGCGGTGTATATGTGTGCAGGTGAAACCACACATATAATCAATGGTAAGAAAATATATCTTCATGAAGGAGAGCTGCTATTCCTCGGTCAAAATGCAAAGCAGGAGATTATGCCTGCAGGAGAGAAAGATATAGCGGTTAATTTTATCATTCAGCCCTCTTTTTTTTATAAAACTCTTGAAATGCTCGGGGCAGAGGAAACGCCGATAAAAAGCTTTCTGTTAAGCTCACTTTTTAATGATGAAAATCTAGGATATTTGCATTTCAAGGTTTCTGAAGTGTTGCCTGTGCAGAACCTTATCGAAAACCTTATTTGGACGCTGATTAATAATATATCGAACAAACGAAATATCAATCAAACCACAATGGGGCTTCTGTTCATGCAACTCATTAACCATACTGATAAGCTGGTTTATGAAAGTCGGGAGGATGCGGCTATAATGGATATTTTCCGTTACATTGAAGAGAACTACAAGGATGGCTCCCTTACTGATGCTGCAAGGATTTTGCACTATGATTTCTATTGGCTCAGTCACGAAATAAAGAATCGTACAGGAAAAACCTACACGGAGCATCTGCAAGAAAAACGTCTCTCTCAAGCGGCATTTTTGCTTAAAAATACAAGTCTTTCTGTTGAGGAGGTAGCCATCGCCGTTGGGTATGAAAATAAGAGCTATTTCCACCGCATATTTACAAAAAAATTTCAAGCAACACCAAAAAAATATAAAAATCAATAACGCAAATAACGGACGGAGTTTTTTCTCCGTCCGCTATTTCTAATACTTCTTAACTTCCTCTAAAAAGCAAAATAGCCCGAACCTTTTTCCAATGGTAAAAAAGCTCAAGCTATTCGTACTTGGCTCCCCGAACTGAGTCTCGAATCCAGTGACTCGTGCATACCGCTTTAGCGGTATTGGGCGTTACGAGGAGATGTTCCAATTATTAGAACTACACCACGCGAAAGTGCTAATTATACCCCGAGCAGCTCATTCACAGTCTGTTCGCGTAGCGAACAATGACTGTTAAGCCGGTTCACTGTCAGTTCGAGCCCATCAGACAAAACAAAAAAGCACCTACAAAAGTAAGTGCTTAATTTGAGTTTATCCACAAGAATTACGCATCTTATTTACTTGTTTATATTTTTGTGATATTCAGCTAAAACATCGTATACAGTTTCTTCATCTCCAACAATAATCACTTTGTTCTCTCCATTATTATGGTCAAATGTCATCCTTAGCCCCTCCCGCTTATTCACCGCATCACAGAAGAACTCTGCAACCATTTTTGAAGATTCCTCCTTCAACCGCAAGATAACGCAAGCTGTATTCTTTTCGTTGAAGTCAGATCGCATATAATCATACAGAATAGCGTTTCGTTTTGCTTTGACCGCTGGTTTAACGTACGGGTTCATCAAAAATGCTCCTATCTGTTCTTCAGTGAATCTCCACACTCCGTCACATTTTTCTCCGAGCAAGATTCCGGCATTGAGATAATTTCTTAATGTCCTTTCTGTCAAACCGGTAATCAACGATAGATCTTTCAAATTATACATACATATTTTCCTTTCCTTTTTAATTAAATTATATCATACAAAAGCTTCCGTTTCAATTTGAAAATTCACAAGTTTTTCATAAGCATTCAACAGACTCGAAGATAATTCGGATTAAAAACCCCTTTACTGACCTAAAAACACAAAAAAGCACCTACCGAAGCAAGTGCTTCATTTAGCTCCCCGAACTGAGTCTCGAATCCAGTGACTCGTGCATACCGCTTTAGCGGTATTGGGCGTTACGAGGAGATGTTCCAATTATTAGAACTACA
>JAZQDF010000005.1:0-17951 GCA_045546635.1 Eubacteriales bacterium | reverse complement strand
GGTGAGGACGATAATAAGGTCGGCAGAAAATACGGCCTTCCCTTCGTTCAGTTCGTTGACGGTAAGGGCGAGATGACTAAGGAAACCCCCTATGCAGGCCTCTTCGTGAAGAAGGCGGACCCCGTTATCATCGCCGATCTTGAGCGTGAGGGAAAGCTCTTCTCCGCACCCAAGTTCGAGCACGATTATCCCCATTGCTGGAGATGTAATACTCCTCTTATCTACTATGCACGCGATACCTGGTTTATCGAGATGACCAAGGTGCGTGATAACCTTATCAAGAATAATAATACCGTAAACTGGATTCCCGAGAACATCGGTAAGGGACGTTTTGGCGACTGGCTTCAGAACGTACAGGACTGGGGACTCTCCCGTAACAGATATTGGGGCACACCTCTTAATATCTGGGAGTGTGAGTGCGGTCACAAGCACTCTATCGGCTCTATCGCCGAGCTTAAGTCTATGAGCTCTAACTGCCCCGACAACATCGAGCTTCACCGTCCCTTCATCGATGCGGTTACTATTAAGTGTGATAAGTGCGGCGGCGAGATGAAGCGTGTGAGCGAGGTTATTGACTGCTGGTTCGACTCGGGCTCTATGCCCTTCGCACAGTGGCATTATCCCTTCGAGAATCAGGAGCTGTTCGAGAGTCAGTTCCCCGCGGACTTTATCTCCGAGGGCGTTGACCAGACTCGCGGATGGTTCTACTCGCTGATGGCAATTTCCACCCTTATCTTTGATAAGGCTCCTTATAAGAACGTTCTCGTCCTCGGTCACGTGCTTGATAAGGACGGACAGAAGATGTCGAAGTCAAAGGGCAACGCGGTAGATCCCTTCGAGGCACTTGAGACCTACGGTGCCGACGCTATCCGTTGGTACTTCTACTCCAACTCCGCACCCTGGCTGCCTAACCGCTTCTTCGGTGACGCGGTGGTAGAGGGACAGAGAAAACTTATGGGTACTCTCTGGAACACCTATGCCTTCTACGTTCTTTACGCCAATATCGACGGCTTTGATCCTACCAAGTACACCCTTGATCCCTCCACCCTTTCGGTAATGGATAAGTGGGTTCTGTCAAAGCTTAATTCTACCGTTAAGACGGTTGACAGCTGTCTTGCAAATTATAAGCTGCCCGAGGCATCCCGTGCTCTTGAGAGCTTCGTTGACGCTCTCTCCAACTGGTACGTCCGCCGCAGCCGTGAGCGTTTCTGGGTAAAGGATATGCCCACCGATAAGGTAAATGCATATCTCACCCTCTATACCGCCCTCGTTACTATTGCCAAGACGGCCGCTCCTATGATTCCCTTTATGACCGAGGATATCTACCGCAACCTGGTTTGCTCGGTTGACAAGTCGGCTCCCATCTCTATCCACCTCTGTGACTATCCCGTAGTGGACGAGAGCCTTATCGACACCGACCTTGAGGAAAATATGGACGAGGTTATCGACATCGTCGTTCTCGGCCGTGCCTGCCGTAACGCAGCCGCTATCAAGAACCGTCAGCCCGTGGCGAGAATGTACGTGAAGGCAGATAAGACTCCCGACGCAAGCTTTATTTCGGTTATCGCCGAGGAGCTTAACGTCAAGGAGGTTATCTTCACCGACAACGTATCCGACTTCACCACCTACAACTTCAAGCCCCAGCTTCGTACCGTGGGCCCCAAGTACGGTAAGTATCTCGGCGGTATCAAGCAGACCCTTGCTACCGTTGACGGCAACGCAGCCTACACCGAGCTGAAGGCGAACGGCTGTATCAGGTTCACCGTAAACGGTGACGAGATTGTCCTCACAGAGGAGGATCTCCTTATCGAGATGACCAAGAAGGAGGGCTACGAGTCGCTCGGCGACCGCGGTGTAACCGTAGTTATCGATAAGAATCTCACCCCCGAGCTTATCGAGGAGGGTAACGTCCGCGAGATCATCTCCAAGATCCAGACGATGCGTAAGGACTCCGGCTTTGAGGTTATGGATAACATCCGAGTAGCCTTCGCAGACAACGATACCGTAGCAGAGATCGCTACCCGCAACGCCGAGGAGATCAAGGATGAAACTCTTGCAGTTGAGCTTTCCATCGGCAAGACTCTCACTCACGCTAAGGAGTGGAGCATCAACGGTGAGAAGGTTACCATCTCGGTTGAGAAGGTGTAATTTTTAATAGGCATTAAGCTTATTAAGCAACCTTTGCAAAGCTACGCTATTAATATAATGAGGAGTAACACCTCGTAAAAAAACGCAGAGCCCGAAAAAGACGGCTCTGCGTTTTTTGTTTTTTGAATTTTTTGAATTTTTTGAATTTTTTTTGTAACCTTTTCACGGGTTTTTCGTCTTTATATATGAAAGGTAAAAAAATATTTAAAAAATTCAATTTTCGTGAACCCTTTTGGCCTCAAAAAAGATATTAATATATAGAGGTAATATAATGGCAATTATGAACTTTTTGGGGGAGGTATACGCCAATGGGTTATTGAGGTGAAAGCCGTATATAAAACCGTTGACAACTATTTTTATATATGGTAAAATAAAACAAAAGCATTTGGTCAATAAAGGAGAGAAAAATATGAAAAAAACAGTTAAATTAATTTCCATTCTTTTGGTATTTGTACTTTCTGTTATGGCACTTTCCTCCTGTGGATTAATTGATTATGTTATCGGTATGGGTGACGGAGGAAAAAACGACCATACTCATAGCTATGTATGGGTAATTGACGTTGAGCCTACCTATACGTCAGAAGGCATTAAGCACATGGAATGTGAGGAGTGCGGATATAAGAGCAAAGAAAACATCGTTATCGAAAAACTGGTAAATGTAGAAAATAACGAAGAAAATAACGAAGAAAATAACAAGGAAAATAGCGAGGAGGATGAAGAAATAGAGCAGATATTGGCAGACATACCTCCATTACCTTCAGGCGGAAAGCGTAGGCGTTTTGATGATTGTCTTGAGCTTGCAGGCTTTTGCAATCAGGTTAAAGATAGACTTGAAGGTAGATTCCTATATCTTGATCTTACGCCCGCACTCGAGGAGGGAAGAATTTCCGACAGCTTTTATAGCTATAAGGATTCCTATTCGCTTCATTATAAAGAGAGCGAGGAGGGAATGTATATTGACTCGCGGATGTCTTCGGAAATTAAGTTTTATGCCGAGGAGCTTGGCACCGATACCGATATAAATATGGACGTTCCGTTTCATTCTATGACGCTTGAGTTGATTTCGCTTCCCCAAAATGGCATTGACGGTGACTTGCGATATGAATTTTATTCCTATGACTCTGATAAATATATGCGGGATAACATAGTGAAGATATACAGCGGTAACGTTCTTGTTGCGTATATGAATTATTTCACAGGGTTGGATATTTCTCAGGAGTGGTTGATTTCGTTTTTAAATGATTATCTTGTGAAAATTTAAAAAATGAGTTGAAAAAAATATAGCTTTTGACTTTTATAAAAACAAAAACGGCGAGACGTCTCGCCGTTTTTTGCTTTGTATAGAGGTTCTTATTCAAGGGCGGATTTAAGTGCCGCGGCAACCTGTTCGTAGGTGGTGGCCCGGTTTATCTCGGCCCTGATGCGTGCGGCACCGTGGAAGGAGCGAAGGTATAGGGCTATCTGCTTTCTCGCCTCGGGTATGGCAACACGCTCGCCCTTTTCCTCTATAGCAAGGCGAAGCTGCAGTAGGGCGATTTCCACTCGCGTATCAAGTGCGGGCGGTGTGTAATCCTTGCCATCCATCGCGGCAATTATCTCCGAGAAGATAAAGGGGTTGCCCACCGCACCGCGTCCGACGGCAATTCCGTCAGCACCCGTATCACGAAGCATAGCCATAGCAGACTCGCCGTCAAGTATATCTCCGTTGGCAATAACGGGAATTTGTAAAGCATTCTTTACATTCTTAATGGTTTCGCGGTCTGCAAGCCCACCGTACATCTGCTCGCGGGTTCTGCCGTGTATACAAAGAAGCGACGCTCCGCCCTCCTCGGCAGCTATGGCACACTCCCTGGCGTTTATCCTGTCCCTGCTTATTCCCGAGCGTATTTTTACCGTGGTGGGAATATCTATTGCCGAGGACACCGCACGGGTTATCCTCTCAATAAGGGCGGGATCTCTCATAAGGGCCGAGCCCTCGCCGTTTGAAAAAATCTTATTTACGGGACAGCCTATATTTATATCTATGGCTACGGGAGGCACTCCCAGGGTGGGGTTTGCCAGGGTGTGTGCCGCCTCTGCCATAATTTCGGGCTCCGAGCCGAATATCTGTACTGCGGTGGGGCCCTCGTCGGCTAAAATTTTCGCAAGGGAAAAGGTCTTTTTGTCACCGTATACCACAGCCTTGGCACTGACCATCTCGGTGACCAAATATTCCGCACCGTATTTCTGACACACAAATCGCATTCCGCGATCGGTATAGCCCGCCATCGGTGCAAGGCACAGACCGTGTGTAAGCTCTATGTCTCCAAGTCTGATTTTCATAAGACGCCCCCCTTTCTTTTTTTACATTTTAACATATTTTTTTCTATTTTTCAAGGTAAAAACAGTCTTTCACTTGAAAAGAGCCTTTATTTATGATAAAATAATAAAAAATGCACAACAAGGAGATCAATATGGAAAGACCTTGGACCGAAGAGCAGCTGTCAGCCATAGATAACCGTGACAAAACCCTGCTCGTTTCTGCGGCGGCAGGCTCGGGCAAGACCGCGACTCTTACCGAGAGAATTATCCGCTCGCTGACCGACTCGAAAAAGAAGATGAATATAGATTCCATATTAGTGGTTACCTTTACCACCACGGCGGCATCGAGCTTCGCGAGAAGATTTCGGACGCTCTTAACGAGGAGATACTGAAAAGGCCAAACGACGACCACCTGAAGCGTCAGCTTCACCTTCTTCCGTCGGCAAGGATATCAACCATCGACTCCTTCTGCAACGATATTCTTCGTAACAACTGTGACCGCGTGGGAGTTTCTCCCGGATACCGTATTGCCGACGGTGCCGAGTGCGAGCTGCTTGCTATTTCCATTATCGAGGGACTTATCGAGGCGATCTATAACGGCGAGCTGCCCGAGGTCGCTACTGCCGAGGAGTTTGAGGAGCTTTGCGACTGTCTTACCGATTCGGGTAGGGTGGAGGAGATATCGGGCGTATTGCGGTTTATTCATCTCCGCTGTGAGAACGCTGAGGACGGCGTCGATCTTCTGTCGCGTCTGCGTGAGAACTTTGTTCACGGCGGCTCGCCCGTCGAGGAGACCTTCTACGGCAGCTATCTTATGGAACGCTATCGCGAGATGGTGGAGCACTACCTTCCCTGCATAAAGAAATATCTCGATATATTCACCGTAGGAAATTCGGTGGAGCAGAAGTATATTGATACCGCAAAGGCGGATTACGATCTTCTTCTTGCTCTTAAGCACGCCACAACCTACGAGGAGGTAAAGCCTCTTATGGCTACCTGCAAGCTGGCCGACCGTACGAAGCTGTATGGCGAGGAGCCCACCGAGGTTATGCTTCGGTACGTGTCGCTTCGCGAGATGATGAGGCCCGAGCTTTACGGTATGAAGTCCTATTTCCTTTATACTACAGAGCAATGGCACAGCCTTCTTGACTCGCTTTACCGCCTTGTCGGTGTCCTTCATCGCTTTGAGGTCGAGTTTGACCGCCTCTTCCTTGAGGAAAAACGCCGTCGCGGTGCCTTTTCCTATGCTGATATCGAAAGATATACCTACAAGTGTCTTATTCAGGACGGCGAGCTTACCGATATTGCTCACAACGTGGCAAGGCAGTATGATGCCATATATATTGACGAGTATCAGGACGTAAACCAGCTTCAGAACCGAATTTTTGAGGCTATTTCAAGGCCTGATAACAGATTTATGGTAGGCGATATCAAGCAGAGCATTTACGGCTTCCGTTCTGCCTGCCCCGAGATTTTTGCCGAGATGAAGAAGACCTTCCCGCCCCTTGACGGCTCGACGGGTGAATGTGCGTCCATCTTTATGTCGCGTAATTTCCGCTGTGACAGGGGTATCGTTGATTTCGTTAACAATATCTTCGACCGTGCCTTCGGCTTTACCGCCGACTCTATCGGCTACGTCAGCAGCGACAGGCTTGAATATTCCAAGCCTCAGAAGATGGGCGAGCCCGAGTACAGATACCCCGAGGTCTGTATGATCGATAAGGGCGGTGATGATAACGCCACCACGCCTGAGGTCGTGGCTATGAAGGTTGCCGAGCTGATTCGTGATGGCAGGCTGAATGACGGCACACCCATAAAGGCCTCTGATATTGCCATAATCCTTCGCTATACGTCGGGTAAGGACGGCAAATATGCCGCAGCCCTTGAGGCATTGGGAATTCCCGCCTGTATTTCGGATGCCGAGAGCTTTTTCCTCTCGCCGGAGGTGCTGCTGGCTCTCTGCCTGCTTAATACCATCGATAATCCCCGCCGAGATATTTATCTTGCCGGTCTGCTCTGCTCGCCGCTGTTTAATTTTGACGCCGAGGATCTCTTCCGTGTAAAGCAGTATAAGTGCGACAGCCTTTACGAATCCCTCTGTCTTTACTCTGAGGCAAATCCCGATTTTACGAAGGGTGCATCCTTCCTTCGTACTCTGGATTACTACCGTTCTATTGCCGAGGGTATGAGCGTGGACGGCCTTATCCGCAAGCTTTACCGCGAGACAGGGCTTATGTCTCTGGCATCCAGGAGCGGAGGCAAGGAGAATCTGACTCTGCTATACGACTATGCGAGAAGCTATGAGGCGGGCTCCTTCAAGGGACTTTACAATTTCATCAGCTTTATCAACAATATCATAGATAAAAAGACCACCTTCGACGACGCCAGGGCAAGAACGGGCGTTGATGCAGTGAAGATCATTACTGCCCATTCGTCGAAGGGACTTGAGTACCCTATCGTTATTTTCGCCGAGGCTGACGCCAGGATCACCAACAAGGATAAGGAGAAGAGGCTTATCATCTCCGAGGACTTTGGCATATCCTTCCGCCTTCGCTCGCCGTCGGGACTTGCTCTTGTAAACAGCCCCGTGCACGACATTATCAACGACCGCATCGGCAGGAAGATATTCGAGGAGGAGCTTCGCGTGCTTTACGTTGCCCTGACGAGAGCGAGAGAGCGACTCTTCGTCGTGGGCCGTTGCCCGACTGTAAAGCGTGCGGAATACGATCTCGATCTTTCCGTGCTGGCAGAGAATATGTCGGAATACTCCTTCCGCACTCTCTCCTCATATCTTGAGATAATTCTTATGTGCGAGGGCTCAAGGCCCAAAAATGCGAAGGATTTTTGCGGATTTGAACGAAAAGAGGAGGGGCGTGATGAGGAAAATCCGACCGACGAGGCAGAGAAGCCCGCATCCGACGACCGCCTTTACGATACCTTGACGCAACGCTTCGGCTATGAATATCATTCTCCCGAGCTTACCACCCTGCCCGAGAAGATGTCGGTATCCACGATGTCACCCACCGTCCTTGACGGCAGCGAGACGGATACCGTCAGCCTGACCATCGGCGAGGAGGATCCCGTGGATCTCGAGCGTGATACATACCGTCCGATAGTCAGGCGTAAGACTCTGCCGGCCTTTGCCCTTGGTACCGACGAGGAGGAGAGTGCAAAGCGTGGCGTGGCAACCCACCTCTTTATGCAGTTCTGCAGCTTTGACAGGCTTATCCGAGAGGGCTCGGAGGCCGAGCTTCGTCATCTCGTTGACGACGGATTTATCAACAGGGAGGATTCTCTCCGCGTTCGTCTTGACGAGATCGAGCTCTTCCGTACTTCAAGCCTCATTCGCGAGATGCTCTCGGCACATAAGGTACACAGGGAGCTTCGCTTTAACGTGTATCTGCCCGCAGCTCACTTTACGGGTGATGAGGCAAGGCGTCAGGCCTACCGTGACAGAGATATTCTCGTCCAGGGCGTTATCGACTGTATTATAGAGCGTTCGGACGGCAGTATAATTCTCTGTGACTATAAGACCGATCGTCTTACCCGACGCGAGCTTGCCGACCGTTCGCTTGCCGAGAAGAAGCTTCGCGAGGCACATTCGATGCAGCTGGGGCTTTACTCTCTGGCTATTGAAAGGATATTCGGTAAGAAGCCCGACAAGGTGGAGATATACTCTCTTCCTCTCGGCGATACCGTATCTGTTATATAAAAATAACGCGTATTTGTAAACTTATGCTTACAAATACGCGTTATTTTATCGTTTTTTAGGAAACCGAGGTCATACAGGCGTCGGTTACGGTGATAACAACGTTTACTCTTTCTCCACCGCGTGTGACGTTAAGGATAACCTTGCTGCCCACCCTGGCGGATAGCATAAACTCGGTGACGTGGTGCATATCGCTAACCTCACGCTTTGCCCCGTCAATAGTGATGCTGTTGATTATATCACCGACCTGCAGCTTGCCCTCGGCGATGCTGCCCGATGCTATCTCGATTATCTCAACCAGGCCAACCGTGTTGACGTTTTTGCCGTCGGGATCGACCTTAAGACCGCTGACGTAGGTGGTGATGGTTATGCCCATAAGGGGCTTTTTTATTGCCTTTACGCTGTAGCCGTTGCAGTAGTAGAGTATACTCTCGACAACCTGCCTTACAAGATCGGAGTGAATGGCGTAGCCCATATTGTCGATGTCCTCGCTTACCTCCTTCGCCGCAACTATGCCGATAAGCCTGCCGTCCTCGTCGTAGAGGCCGCCGCCCGAATTACCGTGATTTACCGCCGCATCAACACGGATTACGCGAAGGGTGATAACGCTGCCGTCCGCTGCAGAAAGGCTGATGCTCTCGCTGTTTACACTGACGATACCCTCGGTCACAGACAGACCGCCGCCCTCGGCGTTTCCTACCGCATAAACCTTATCAAACACGCGGACGCCGTCCGACGAGGCAAGCTGTGCCGCGGTGGCGTAGCTGTTCTTGATGACCTCGCTGCCCGTAATTTTCAGCAGGGCGATGTCGTATGTCACCGATCCGCCGATAAAGACGGCGGGGATCGCATAGGTGGAAAGCTCCATACCGTATAGGTAAATCTCGATCTTATCGGCTACACGGCGTTGATTCTCGGAGTAAACCACGTGGTAATTGGTCACTACGTAGGCGTCGCCGCTATTACGGTCGACCGAGTAGAATACGCCCGAGCCGGCACTTGCATTATATCCCTCACCCGAGATGATGGTAACGGTGGACAGCATAGTTTTCGCGAGGGGAGAGAGACCGCTCGTATCATCCTTACCGCTATCGGGATAGAATTCTGTCTCCCGATCCTCATCGGACGGCGTGGTGTCGGGGGTGTTGTCGGGCTTTTCCTCACCGTTGTTGCCGAAGCCGTCGGAGTAATTATTATCAAAATCGGGGAAATAATCGTCAA
Source organism: Eubacteriales bacterium (assembly GCA_045546635.1). GTDB lineage: Bacteria > Bacillota > Clostridia > Oscillospirales > CAG-272 > UBA1740. Next base: position 8,572 of record JAZQDF010000005.1, on the reverse strand, counting down.
AAATTCCAAAATCCAGAACGCAGGAGGATAGTGACAGCATAACCGTGATGACAAGAATCACCGTCGCTGTCAGCCTGAGTAAGCTTTTATTGATCTTCATTTCGTAATTCCTTTCAGAAAACTGTATTTTTCGCAATTTTTACGAATAGGCGTTGACTTTTACTTATTATGATGATAAAATTATATCAAAATTACGTGTAATAATCAATAATTTTTTGTAAATAAATCCATCGGGAGGTAAAAAATGTCTATTGCAATTATTACGGGTGCATCAAGCGGCATCGGTGCCGAGTTTGCCAGAGGCTATGCAGCCAGGGTTGACGAACTTTGGCTGGTGGCTCGCCGCAAGGATAGAATGATAGAGCTCGGCGACAGCCTGGGCGTAAAATACAGGGTTATTACAGCCGATCTCTGCACCGAGGAGGGCGTTAACGCAATTCGCGAGGCACTTGAGACCGAGAGACCGAGGGTGAAATATCTTGTAAATGCGGCGGGCTTTGGTGATTTTGGCGGCTTTGACGAGATTGCCGAGAGCAAGATACGTATGATGATCGACCTGAACGTAAAGGCCCTGGTGCTTATCACCCATATGGTCATTCCTTATATGGAGCGTGGCGGCAGAATTATCCAGATGGGCAGCGGCTCCTGCTTCACGCCTCTTCCTTACTTCAACACCTACTCGTCTGGCAAGGTGTTCGTGCTTCACTATACCAAGTCGCTGAACTATGAGATAAAGAAATACGGCATTCGTGCCACCTGCTTCTGTCCCGGCTGGGTGCATACCGAGTTTCTTGGCAATGCAACGGCAAAGGCGGGCGTTACCCGTCCACGCGACGGTGCGATGAAGCCCCTGCTTAACTGTCAGAGGGTGGTGAAGGGCTGTATCCGAGCCTCCGACAGAGGCCGTGCTATGTACGTCACAAATTGGTACACCAAGCTTCAGCATCTTCTCTTCAAGATTCTTCCCGATCCTATTCTGACTCACCTCTGGCTCGGAATGCTGGAGAGAGGAGAGAGCAATGAAAAATAAAAGGAGAAATCTTTCGGCGGGGGCTCTTACCGCACCTATACCGCCCGCCATCGTGACGGTTGGCGATTTTGAGAATTCCAATATGCTTACCGTTGCCTGGACGGGAATTCTGGCAACCCAGCCGCCGAAAACCTATATTTCGGTTCGTCCCTCGCGATATTCTTACCACATTCTTAAGGAGCGGGGCGAGTTCGTTATCAATCTTCCGACGGTGTCTATGGCACGCGAGGTGGATTTCGTAGGTATATATACGGGTGCCAAGATGGATAAGTTTCAGCGTACCGGTCTTACGAGGGTGAGAAGTGAGAGGGTTGCCCCTCCCACGGTTGCAGAGTGTCCGGTTGCTCTTGAGTGTCGTGTTACCGACGTTCTGCCAATGGGCTCGCACGACGTTTTTTTAGCCGATATCGTCAGCGTCTCCTGCGATGAGGGTATTATGGACGGGGAGGGCAAGATGCGATTTGACCGTGCCGATCTTCTTGCCTATGCACACGGTGAGTATTATTCGCTCGGTGAGATAGTGGGTAGATTCGGCTTCTCCACCGATAAGCCAAAGAAAGAGGAGAAAACAAAGAAAAATACTGCAAAACCTCGCGAAAATATGGAAAAAACGCAAGAAAAGGCAGCAGAGCATAAGCCCTTCTACGAGAATGCTCCGAGGAGAAAGAATCGTAAAAAGCCCACGTCTGATAAGAGCAAGGGTGCTCCCCACGGCAGAAGAGGAGGCAAAAAATGAGAGAGCAGACTGAGAAGATAAGAGAGCGTGTTCTCTCGCTTATAGACTCGGAGTTTGAGTCGGATGCGGCCTTCGAGCGTGATATGGAGCTGCCTGAAAAGACGGTGAACAATTGGCGTCGAGGCAGATCGGCCTCGTTTATGCGGATATTGCCCCAGCTGTCCGAGCTTTTTGGTGTAAATATCGGCGAGCTGCTTGACATTCCCATCCGCGACGATAGCTCCGAGCTGTCGGATGAGGAGGTCGAGCTGGTCAGCCTATACCGTAAGACTCACGCTTTGCCAAAAAAACAGCGTCTTGCTCTGAAGGAGACGCTGGAGACCACTATAAATCTGTACCTTTCCTCTCACGAGGAGAAGCCACGCCGCACAAGAGGGCAGAGAAAGGGCTGAGGGGTTCTTTTCTGAATAGCCTGCCGCCGTCGGCCGAGGCCTTGCCCTTTGCTTGCTTCATTTTGCCTTGATAAATTACGCTTTAATCGGCGAAAACACAGTTTAAAGAGTAAAGCCTTGAGCTTCACTTGACAAAACCATCCTTTTGATATATAATAATTAGGCATCCGAGAGATTATTCTCTTATTCCAAGCAGGGAAAGTGCGGTGAGAATCCGCCACAACAGCCATTGCCGTGATGGTGCAGCAGCCAGTCACTCAGTCGGAAGGCCTGTCGGATGTATTTTAGCATATTCCTTGGGCAAACGGAGGAAGACGTTTTAATTTGGATTCAATGCTCGGATGGGCGGACTGTTATTCTGCGGCAAGCAGCCTTGCAGCTTGACCCGTCACGCCCGGGGCATTAAATTTCTCGTTGAACGCTTACCGCCCGTCAGGGCGGGTTTCTTTTACCCACGCCGCAGAAGACCTGCGGCTGATATGCTTTTTCTATAATAAAACAAAGAAAAAGAGGTAAAAACACAATGAAAATCAGAATTACGGCATTACTTTTGGCTCTGGTGACGGCGGCATTACTCCTCACCTCCTGCAGTCTTATATTCGGTGACGTTGCCGACAGCGGTAACTTTACCGTCCTGGTTGAAAACACCGACGGCAGCTATGAGGTCTATAAGACCGACCTCGACAGCCTTGAAAACAAGAGTGAGGGAGCAAAGGGCGTTGTTGAGCATCTTAACACAGGTGATGACCGACTTTATCTTGAGATGGTTGACGGCAGCTACGGTGCATACGTGTCCGCTATTGGTAATATCCGCGAGGGCGACGGCTCTTACGTTATAGTCTACACCTCGGTGGCATCCGACAGCTACGAGGGGGCTCCTACCGTAGAGTACGAGGGCGTGACGCTTTATCAGGCGGGTGTCGGACTAAGCGGTATGACGGTCGAGGCAGGGGGCGTGATCTTGTTCCGACTTGAGAAGTCGCCCTACTGATTAAGGGCGTATCCCTATAAGGCTTGAAATTTTTATTCTTGATTTTTTGAGGTGGCGTTTTGAGTATTAATGAAGGAAGGGAGGGCGGACTTAACGCAAGAGCAATTGCCTTGGTTGGCATTATGGCTGCAACGCTCGAATGCGGTAAGCTCGTGCTTTCCTTTATCCCAAACGTTGAGGTGGTGACGCTTCTCGTTGCACTTTACGGCTACGTTTTCGGCGGGCTTGGAATAATTGCCGCGGCGGTGTTCGTCTGCATCGAGCCGCTTATCTGGGGCTTTGGCTCCTGGTTTATCACTTATATAATTTATTGGCCGTTGGTTGCCGCCGTCTTTATGCTGCTTCGCAGGAGGGGGATAACCTCACGGCCTTGGCTTACGCTATCTGCCGTTGGTCTTACGCTTCTTTTCGGCGTTTTATCCTCGGCTATCGACTCGGCCTTTTTGCTTGGAATAAATGAAAATTATCTCCCGAATCTTATGCTTTATTATGCGAGAGGCATACTTTTCTACATTACTCAGTTGATAACGAACGGAGTGCTGTTCCCAACGGTATTTATTTTCTTAACAAAAAAGCTGGAGCTCGTCAAGGCCTCCTTCAAGCTTTGATTCTGTAAAAAAATCAATAAAATGTAAACTAACGGTTACATAATGCAGACATTTTCTTCTTTTTTGCAGATTTATATGTTTTTTTACTTCAAGAAAAACAGCGAAAAAACAAGCTGAAGGCGGAGTGAAAAATTCTTCTTGAAATATTGACGAAATAGTGATATAATAAAAAATAGTGATATAATAAAAATAAGAAAATGAAGGGAGGTGTCCTATGGCACGAACAAAGGGGCTTGGTCTTTCTACCACTCATATTATTATGCTGAGCTTTCTTATTACCATTCTTATCGGCAGTATTCTTCTTTCTCTGCCTGTAAGCTGGGCTGAGGGAAGTCGCGTAAGCTTTGTTGACGCTCTCTTCACCGCCACCACCGCCACCTGCGTTACCGGTCTTGTTACCGTCACCACTGCTACGGCCTGGAGCGGATTCGGCCAGGCGGTAATCCTCCTTTTGATACAGATAGGCGGCCTCGGTATTATCACTATTATGAGCGGTCTTATGATCCTCATTAACAAAAAAATGGGCATAGGCGACCGCCTTCTCGTGCAGGACGCCTTTAACCTGAACACTCTGTCGGGACTGACGGTCTTTATTAAAAAAGTGCTTCTGGGTACCTTTATAATTGAGGGTATAGGTGCGGTTCTTTATATGACCGTATTCGTCCCTCGGTTTGGTATCCGCGGCGTGTGGATGTCCGTCTTCAACGCTGTATCCGCCTTCTGCAATGCGGGTATGGACGTTATCGGCGAGACAAGTCTTTATGACTACGCTACGAATCCTGTCGTCAACGGCACGACCTCCGCCCTGATAATTCTCGGTGGTATCGGCTACGTGGTATGGTGGGACGTTATTCGTGTGGCATCGGATAAGGGTAAGCGTAGAAGGGGCTTCCGCAGTCTTACTCTCCACTCCAAGATCGCCATCGTGACCACCCTGTCCCTGCTTCTTCTCGGTACGGCTATCATACTTGCTCTTGAATACAACAACCCCGAAACGATGGGCGGTCTTAATTTCTTTGATAAGCTTCAGATAGCCCTCTTCCAGTCGGTTACAACCCGTACGGCAGGATTTGCTTCGGTTCCGCAGGAGAGCCTTACTGACTCGTCGGCTATCGTCAGTATGTTTCTTATGCTGGTAGGCGGATCGCCCGTCGGAACGGCCGGCGGTATTAAGACGGTGACTCTTACCGTGCTCGTCGCATCGGCTATTGCTACGGTGAAGGGAAGAAACGAGGTTACTCTCTTCGACCGTACGGTTTCGAAGACCGCGGTAGAAAAATCCGCCACCGTATGTACGGTTTTTGTTGGAATTGCGATGATCTCCACGCTTCTTCTCTCTATTGTGGAGGAGGCGTCGGTTATCGATATACTGTACGAAACGATAAGTGCTACGGCTACCGTAGGATTATCCCGCGGTATCACACCCGCCTTGAGCACTATGGGTAAGATAATAATTATTGCTACGATGTATCTTGGCAGGGTAGGACCTATTTCACTTGCCCTTGCCCTTAGCGGAAAGAGAAGCAGCAATATAATTAAAAATCCGATTGAGGATATAAGCGTCGGCTGATTTTTAATGCGGCTGATGAAAAAATGTCGGTTTACCGACGGTAAGGAGAAAAATTATGGCATTTAATAAAACCTACGCGGTATTCGGTCTTGGAAGATACGGCCTTGCGGTTGCTAAGGAGCTTATTTCAAGCGGTGTCGAGGTAATTGCGGTGGATATTGATCCTGCGATAGTAAACGCGGCGGCGGTGGAGCTTCCCGTCTGCAAGTGTGCCGACATAACCGATCCCGAGGTGATCCGTCAGCTTGGCATCGGAAATATCGACGTGGTCATCGTTGCTATGGCAAATAATCTCGAGGCGTCGGTAATGACAGTTACTCTCTGCAAGGAGGCAGGCGTTAAAACGGTTATTGCAAAATGCGGCAGCGATATGCATAAGAAAATTTTAGAGCGTGTGGGTGCCGACAAGGTCGTGTTCCCCGAGAACGAGTCGGGTGTCAGGCTTGCAAAGAACCTGCTTAGCTCGGGCTTTGTGGATATGATAACCCTGTCGGAGAATTTTTCTATGATCGAGCTTGACGTAAGGCCCGAATGGGTGGGCAAGAGCCTGCTGGAGCTTCATCTGCGTAAGAAATACGAGATAAACGTGGTTGCCATCAAGCGTGGAGACAAGCTTACCGTAAATATCAATCCCGAGGAGAAGCTTACCGCAGACGGAAGCCTTGTGGTTATTGCAAATCCCGCAAAGCTCGCACGTCTGAAATAATTTTACCGATAATTGTTAACAATTTATTCTTGACAAACAGACCTAAAAAAACTATAATATACTTAAAGAAGCAAAGGTTTCCTTGACAATTTTATTGCGGCTCGACTTATAAACGGGCCGCATTTTTTCACCGTAGTAATTATCAACTATTGTTGAAAAATCTTCGTTGGTATTAAAAACAGATATACGGGGGGCAGAAAATGGCTAAAATCATAATCGTTGGCGGCGGTGTCGCCGGTCTTAGTGCGGGAATTTACGCCCGCCTTGCAGGCCACGAGGCAGAGATATACGAGAGGCATATTATCGCAGGCGGAAATCTTACGGGATGGGATCGCGAGGGCTATCATATCGATAACTGTATTCATTGGCTGACGGGAACAAACAAAAATACCTCGCTTTATAAAATGTGGGTGGAGCTTGGCGTTCTCGGTGACGGTATCGGCATCCTTCAGGGTGGCAGCCTGATAACCTGTGAGCGAGGTGGCAAGAGGCTGTCTCTTCCGCCCTCCCTGTCACAGCTGCGTGACGATATGCTGCTTATGGCACCCGAGGATGCGGCCGAGATAAATCGCTTCTGCAACGCGGTAGAGCTGATTATGGCGATGGATCACATCGCAGGCGAGACGGCTGACGGTGGCATTACTCCCGCAAGGCTTCTTCGCGGTATCGGTCCCGCCCTGAAATACTATTCGCTTACCACCGGCCAGCTTGCCGCAAGGTTTAAAAACCCCACCCTTCAATGCTTTATAACAGGCTTCTGGGGGGATGATTTCGGTGCCTTTGCCCTGATGTACGTTTTCGCAACCTATTGTGGCAGAAACGGTGCTTTGCCCGAGGGTGGCTCTCTCCGTACGGCGGAGAGGATGGTAGAGCGTTTTGAGTCGCTGGGCGGCGTGCTTCATCTTCATACCCCCGTTAACAAGGTAAATATTGAGGGGGGCGTTGCAAGGTCGGTCAGCCTTGCCGACGGTAGCACAGCCTCGGGCGACTACGTCATTATGACAACCGACGCGGCCGTCACCTTTGGCAGACTTCTTGATCTTCCTATGCCGAAAAAACTTCGGGCACAGTATGATGATCCGCGGCTTCGTCGCTTCTCGGCATATCACGCCGCATTTGCCTGCGATCTTCAGCTTCTGCCCTTCGAGGGCGATCTTATATTCGACGTTCCCGATAGCTACGTGAATGTTCTCGGCACAAAGCAGCTTATCCTTCGGGAGTTCTCCCACGAGCCGTCCTATGCACCTGAGGGTAAGAACATTCTGCAGACGCTTACCTTCTGCTTTGATAAGGACTGTGAGGAATTTATCCGTCTCCGCCGTGAAAACAGGGAGGCGTATAAGGAAAAGAAGCTGTACCTTGCGGCTATCCTGCAGCAGATCATTGAGGAGCATTGCACCTTCCTTCGCGGTCATCTGAGCCTTATCGACGTTTGGACCCCCGCAAGCTATGAGCGATTTGTCGGCTCGGAGATAGGCACTTTTATGAGCTTCGCCATTCCCGAGAGATTCCTGCCGATCCCCATCGACGGCTCGGTTGAGGGCGTGCCGAATCTCTTCCTGGCAACCCAGTGGCTGCAGTCCCCCGGCGGCCTGCCGATCGCGGCACAGCAGGGAAGGGCGGCAGTTGAAAAAATAAACAAAATTGAGAAAAAGAAAAAGTAAAAACAAAACGGCTATCCTCGGAAATAATCCTCGGATAGCCGTTTTTGTCAACAATAATTTACAAAAATCGATTAATCGTGAGCCGCGTGAAGCGAAACGCCTGTGATCTTGGGTGCGTCCTTGATGCTGCCGTCCTCGTTCACGGTAAGCGAATCAATAAGGCTGTCAAGTGCCTTGGTATCGGTCATTCTGCCGAATGCTGCGTACTCGCCCTTAAGCGAGGAGTCGTTCTTCGTGAGAATGAAGAACTGACCGAGAGCGGTGTTCTTGCCCTCGCCTCTTGCCATACACACAACGCCCTTCTTCATAGGGATCTTGTTGTTAAAGCCGTTTGATTCGAATTCACCCGGAATACCGAGCTTGCCGCCGTCGGCGGTTTCGCTGCCCATATAGAGCGAGCCGTCAATAAGGCTGAGGATCGAGCGTCCGTTGAAGTAGTTCTCCTGAGAGAGCTTGATGAAATTCTTCACCGTATCGGGGGCGTCGTTGCCGTAAAGCTCGATGTGAAGCTGGGTGCCGTTGTCAAGGGTGACGGTAGCGTGATAGGTGGGGTGGGGATCATAGTCGAAGGCACCCGTAAGAATAAGTATACCTACGATAAGTGCGATCACAAGGACGGGAATGCCGATGGCGAGGACGAGGGTTTTTATCTTCTTCGTCTTCTGCTCCTTTGCCTTCGCCGCCTCAAGCTCGGCCTTTGCCGCTGAGGTCTTTTCGGTTACGTAATTTGAATTTTTCTTCTGTTTTGCCATTTCTTCAATTCCTTTTTTGTTTTCTTGATAAGCTATTATAACATAAAAAAGACATTTTTTCAATAGCAAATGATGGATTTTTTGATATTATCTCTTGGTGTAATCTTAATTTTTTTGATTTAT
>JAZQDF010000004.1:0-6250 GCA_045546635.1 Eubacteriales bacterium | reverse complement strand
GTATATGAGAAGATAGAGGAGATACGTCTGTATTCGGGCGATAAGTACAAGAGCGTCGGCTCTGCCTCGGCGGGTACGGTCTGTGCGGTCCTCGGCCCCGTATCGACGCGGGTCGGAATGGGACTTGGCTTCGAGCCCTCTGACGAGCAGACGCTTACCCCCGTTCTCGACTACCGTATGCTCCTGCCCCACGGTGTAAATCCCTACGAGGCATATATGCGGCTTACCGCTCTTGCGGAGGAGGAGCCCAGCCTCGCACTCTCCTACGAGCCCACCACCCACGAGATCCGCGTAAGGCTGATGGGCGAGATACAGATCGAGGTGCTGAAGAGCCTTATTCTCGACCGCTTCGGTATATCGGTGGAGCTTGACGAGGGCGAGATACTTTATAAGGAGACGGTAGCCGACGAGATATACGGTGCGGGACATTTCGAGCCCCTTCGCCATTATGCCGAGGTGCATCTGAGAATAGAGCCTATGCCCGAGGGCAGCGGCATCGTCAGTGCTACCGAGTGCCCCACCGATACCTTAAGCCTTAATTGGCAGAGGCTGATCATTACTCATATTGAGGAGAGAATGCACCGCGGCGTGCTGATCGGTGCCCCACTTACCGACGTGAAGATCACGCTTACGGCAGGCAAGGCACATCTGAAGCATACCGAGGGCGGCGATTTCCGCCAGGCGACCTACCGTGCCATCCGTCAGGGACTTATGAAGGCAGAGTCGGTCCTGCTTGAGCCTACCTTTGATTTTCATATCGAGCTTCCGAGGGATAATCTCGGCAGGCTTATGAATGATATTACCTCTATGCACGGCAGCTCTATGCCACCCGAGATAAACGAGCACACCGCGATCCTTCGCGGCAGCTGTCCCGTTGCGACGATGCGTTCCTACGCCGCCGAGCTTCGTGCATATACACGCGGTGAGGGGAGGATAGCCCTGACCGTCGGCCCGTATATGCCCTGCCACAATACCGAGGAGGTTATGGCAAGGCGTGGCTACAATCCCGAGCTTGACGAGCGGAATCCTGCAGGCAGCGTGTTCTGTAAGGGTGGCTCGGGACACGCCGTCCCCTGGGACGAGGCGGATGCTATGATGCATATCACTCCTACCGGCGTCGCAAGAGAGGTTGCTGAGGCTACCGAGCCCGTAAGGGTGGCGAAAAAGCTCGACTACCGCGGCACCGTTGAGGAGGATAAGGAGCTGATGCGGATCTTTGAGAGCACCTACGGCAAGGTGAAGAAGCGTTCTGCCCCCGAGCGACGCGAGAACGCCGCACCCACGGTCGAGAAGAAGGAAAAGCCGAAGAAGCCAAAGCCGCGGGGCGAGGAGTACGTCATAATCGACGGCTACAACTTTATCTTCGCCATCGACAGCCTGAGGCGTGCCGCCGAGAGCGATCTTGCCAGGGCGAGAGACGTCCTTACAAGGCTGATGTGCGACTACGCCGCCTTCCGTAAATGCAGGGTTATCATAGCCTTCGACGCATATAAGCGACGGGGTGGAGAGGGCAGCGTGGAGGAGATCGGCCCCGTGACGGTGGTCTACACCCGCGAGTGTCAGACGGCAGACTCCTATATAGAGCGTACCACCTATCAGATCGCCGACAGCCACAGCGTCCGGGTAGTCACCTCCGACTATCAGGAGCAGCTCGTTATCCTGGGCAGCGGCGGTCTGCGTGTCAGTGCGAGGGAATTTTATCAGGAGATCCTTGAGACGCTGAAGCTTATCCGTGAGAAAATCGACGGATATATGTCTTAAATGTAAAGAAAAGTTTAATTTTTACCAGGGTTTATTGAAGAAAACAGAAAAATCCTGTAGTATTAATATAGCAATTCATAAAAGGAAAGAGAAAATTGAGTTTAATAAAATCCAAGCTTGCGGAGTCCCTCAAATCGGTATTTCCAATAGCACTTATCGTATTGCTTCTCAGCATTACAATAATACCCGTTTCCACCGGAGATATGTTTCTCTTCCTGGTGGGAATAGTCTGCCTCGTCTTTGGAATGAGCCTCTTTACCGCAGGTGCCGAGATGTCTATGCAGCCCCTGGGCTCAAGGATCGGCTCTACCGTTGGTAGCTCCAAAAAAATATGGCTTATAGCCTTTATCAGCTTTATAATCGGTATTCTCGTAACTATATCCGAGCCCGACCTGGTTATCCTTGCCGAGCAGGTAAGCGGTATGGAGAATATGATACTTATTCTTACCGTTTCTGTGGGTGTAGGAATTTTCCTTGCCATCGCGGTTATGCGTATCGTGTTTAACTGGAACCTTACCGCTATAATGATCGGATTTTACGCGGTGGCATTCGTGCTGGCGTTCTTTGTGGACGAGAGCTTTCTGCCCCTGGCCTTTGATTCGGGCGGAGTTACCACCGGCCCGATGACCGTACCCTTCATTATGTCTATCGGTGCGGGTGTGTCGATGTCCAGGCTGTCGGGCGATGACAGAAACGACTCCTTCGGTATCACCGGCCTCTGCTCCATCGGCCCTATAATCTCGGTGCTGGTGCTTGGCATCGTGATGAAGGTGGAGGGTACCTATATTCCCGTTGTGAACGACGACGTTGCCGACACCCGTGACGGCGTTATGAGATTTTTCCACGGCTTAGGCGAGCATCTTATAGACGTGCTTGTTGCCCTTGCTCCCATCGTGGTATTTGCAATTCTGTTCCAGCTTATAAGCCGTGCCTTCAATAAGGCACAGATAATCAGAATGGCCATCGGTATCCTTTACGTCCTGGTCGGCCTTGCCATCTTCCTTACGGGTGCGAACGTTGGCTTCGTGCCTATGGGCAGTGCCATTGGCGACAGGCTTGCGGGTATTGGCGGCGGCTGGCTTCTCGTTCCCGTAAGTATGCTGCTGGGCTTCTTTATCGTAAAGGCCGAGCCCTCGGTTTACGTGCTTAATAAGCTTGTTGAGACTATGTCTGCGGGTGCCATCTCGGGCAAGACCACGGGACTCGGTCTCTCGCTGGGTGTGTCGGCGGCACTTGGTCTGGCGGCACTTCGTATCATCACCGGCATAAGCATTCTTTGGTTCCTTATTCCCGGATATATTATCGCACTTACCTTAAGCTTCTTCGTGCCGAGGATCTTCGTGGGTATTTCCTTCGATTCGGGCGGAGTTGCCAGCGGTACTATGATGAGTGCCTTCGTGCTTCCCCTGTGTATGGGGGCCTGCAATTCTCTCGGCGGCAACGTTATGACTGACGCCTTCGGCTGCGTGGCATTCGTGGCGATGGCTCCCATTATTGCCATCCAGCTTTGCGGCTTTGCTTATAAGGTGAAGGCCGAGCGTAGAGTCCGTATGTTCGTATCCGCCAGCGAGTCCTTTATCGACTACGAATACGACCGCGACGTGAGAAGAAGTAATATTTATACGAAATATATGGAAAAGGAGGAGCATAAGGATGGCGATAAGAAAGCCGACTCCCGAGAATAACAGGGTAAAGCTCCTCGTGGGCATTATCAACAAGGAGGACGAGGAGAGGTTCACCGATATAGTTAACGAGTGCTCGACCGCACTTCACTTTTCGGGAGTGGGACACGGTACGGCAAGATCCAGCTATATGAACTATTTCGGTCTCGGAGAGATCGAGAAGCGTGTGACGACCTCGCTTATTCCCGCATCTGCCGAGCATAATATACTGAATGCCATCGGTCACGGACTGAAGCTGTATCTCGTCGGACGGGGAATCGCGTTCACTCTGCCCCTGTCGGGTATCTCAAATATAATCAACGACGCCATTCTGTCGGGGGTGGATAAGCCCGACAGACCGACCGGCAGACGGGCACCTATTTCAAAAAAGAAGGAGAACAAAGTAATGCACGAGCTTGTAATTGCGGTTGTAAATACGAAATATACCGATCTTGCCATCGAGGCGGCAAGGGCGGCGGGTGCCGCGGGTGCTACGGTATTCCATACCAAGAGCATTGGCAACGACCGTGCCGAGCAGAGCATCGGAACCTCTATAAACCGCGAGACCGACAGTATATTCTTCCTGACCACCCTGGAATATAAGACGGGTATTATGGAGGCTGTACGCGACGTTGCGGGCCTTAAGACCGAGGGCGGTGCCGTGATATTTTCTCTGCCTGTCGACGATCTTGTGGGCGTAGGACGCTTCGAGGATTATCGCGACGGCGAGGAGAACGGATAAAAAGAGGCTGTACGTACAGCCAAAAGGTAAATTAAAGCTCATTAATTAAGTCAGGGACGGACAGCCTTGAGGGAGAGGAGGATGAAATATGAAGCATAAAGTATGGCGGTTGATCTTTTCGAGATATTCGGTATGTGCCCTTACCATACTGCTTGAAATTCTGATTATGGCCTTCGTTATTGCGGCGGCCTCCTACGTGTCCTATCTTTTCGTCGCCCTTACTGCCATCTGCGATCTTATTGCGGTGGCGGATATCGTCAACCGCGATGCCAATCCCGAGTACAAGGTGACCTGGGTTATCGTGGTGCTTCTGATACCCCTGCTCGGAACGGTGCTGTACCTTATCTTCTACCGCCGTCGCGTGACGAAGAAGGAGGAGAGGCTCCTTCGCGAATCCTTTACCAAAATACGCGAGCACCGTGGCTCAAACCGTGCCTTTGATATGATGCGACGCCGCAGTCCCTTCGCGGCGGGTAAGGCGAGGGCAATATTCAACGACGATCCTCTGGCGGAGGTATATTCGGGCAGCACGTCCACCTTCTTTTCCTCGGGCGAGGCTCTGTTTGAATCGATGATAGCCGAGCTACGCTGTGCAAGGAGCTTTATTTTCCTCGAGTATTTCATTATCTCAAGCGGCAGGCTGTGGGAGGAGATCCATTCTATCCTTGTTGATAAGGTGAAGGAGGGCGTCGAGGTCAGGGTGCTTATGGACGATTTCGGCTGTATGCGAAATCTGCCCTCCGATTATGAGAATATTCTTCGCGGCGAGGGAATACAGGCATACCGCTTCTCAAGAGTAAGTCCCAAGATGTCCGCGGTGCATAACAACCGCGACCACAGGAAGATATGCATCATTGACGGCAGGGTCGGTTATACCGGCGGTGTCAATATCGCCGACGAGTACGTGAACAAAACCGTTCGCTTTGGTCATTGGAAGGACGGTGGCATTATGCTTCGCGGTGATGCGGTGGGCGGACTTATGAAGCACTTTTTGTCGGGCTGGGATTTCACCGTCGGCTCTATCGGTGAATACAAGAAATATTTCGATGCGGCGAAGCCCGTCGATCACCCCGACGGCGGATATTATCTGCCCTTTGGCTCGGGCCCCGCACCCATATACGAGCGTCCGGTAGGCAAGAATGCCTTTCTTAATCTGATAAACCAGGCACGCCACTACGTTTATATTACCACGCCCTATCTCATTATAGATTACGAGCTTACCGAGTCGCTCTGCAATGCCGCCCTTCGCGGTGTGGACGTGCGGATAATCACCCCCGGCATCCCCGACAAGAAAAAGGTGAAGGTTATGACCAAGAGCTCTTATCCTTATCTTATGAAGGCAGGGGTGAAGATCTACGAGTACCTGCCCGGCTTCATTCACGAGAAGACCTTCGTCTGTGACGATAAATACGCCGTCATCGGCACTATAAACTTTGATTATCGCAGCCTTGTGCATCATTTTGAGAACGCCGTGTGGATGTACGCCTCTCCTACCGTCGAGGTGGCGAGGGATGAATTTCTTAGGACGGTGGCTGAGTCGGCACAGGTGGATGAAACACGCTCACGCCTGACGCTGTGGGAGTGGATAACGCGAAACGCCATCAGGCTTTTTGCCCCGCTGCTGTAAGAAAACGCCATCCGGCCGTTTGGTTTTGTGAATTTTCGGATTTTCCGCTTTATTCGGTGCCGATCGCAGCAGTATATAAAAAAGAGGTATCCTTTCGGGATGCCTCTTTTTGTCGGATTTCAAGCCTATATGTAAATAATTATTGTCAAAAAGCTAATTAATCGTCTATATCGCTGAGTAAGCAGGCGTCGGGAGTGGGGATGATATTTTCCCGTGGCTCAGGCTTCTCCCCCTTGCGTCGTCTGACGCGGACGCGTTTTTTCTTCTTGGCAGGCTCCTCTCCGTCCATTTCGTCCTCATCCGCCTCGCCCCTTCTTCCGAGCCTTTCGGAGATTCCGCGTCCCAGCTTACGAAGCTGCTTTTTGATAAACCCGAGTATCAGGTCTATCACCAGACGGACGAGCAGGAAGGCCGCACCTAAGGTGGAGATGATAATAGCCAGAGGTGACACCGCACTTA
>JAZQDF010000003.1:0-3231 GCA_045546635.1 Eubacteriales bacterium | reverse complement strand
ATTCGGTAACATATCCGAAAACATCGTCAGTATGATATACAGCCTTAAAGACGGCAATATTATTGACAGCACCGTAAGCGAGGCCGAAATAGACTCGGTTACGGGAGGCCGACTTTTTTCCTGCGTTAACAGAGGCGACGTTACGGGCGATATCAACGTTGGCGGTATCAGTGGCGTAATGGGACTTGAATATTCCCTTGATCCCGAGGACGATCTGTCGGTAGAGCTGACGGTGACACAGAAAAAGCAATACAGACTTAAGGCAATTATTCACGCCTGCCACAACGACGGAGCAGTCACATCAAAATACGACTGTGCAGGCGGTATAGTGGGCAAGATGGATCTGGGCCTTATTTACGGAGGAGAGGCGTACTGTACCGTTGAGAGCCAATCTGGTAATTACGTAGGCGGTATTGCAGGAATAAGTGCGGGACTTATCTCCCAGAGCTTTGCAAAATGCTCGCTGAGTGGAGGCAAATACGTTGGCGGTATCGTGGGCTCGGGTGTAAGCGAGGGCTACTCGGGTAACAGCAGTATGGTAAGATGCTGTTATTCTATGGTCAGAATTATAAGGGCGTCTCAGTACAGCGGTGCTATATCGGGTGCGAACGCAGGTGAGTTCAGCGAAAACCTGTTCGTATCGGACACCCTGCAGGGAATTGACCGCGTAAGCTATCAGGGCCGTGCGGAGTCAATAGCATACGAGGATCTGATCAAGAGAAAGAGCATTCCCGACGGCTTCTATTACTTCACGCTGGAGTTCGTGGCAGACGGAAGTCTGCTTCACAGCATTGAATTTGAATACGGCAGCTCCTTTGACTCGGCTATCTTCCCCGACATTCCGAAGAAGGACGGTCACTACGGATACTGGGACGTAAGCGAGCTTAACCATCTGGTGTTCGACACTACGGTCAGCGTTATCTATAAGCCCTACACCACCGCTATCGGCAGTGATGAGGCAAGAGGGGATCGCGAGATATTCTTCGTTCAGGGTGAGTTTACTGAGACGGACAGAATCAGCGTCAGCGAGGGCTGTGATACCTCAACGCTCGTTCTTACCGAGGGCTTCTTCACTATGGACAGACTGATCGAGAGCTGGACGCTCACTATCCCGAGGGATAATCTCGATATAAACAATATCCACTTCCTGCCCGACAGGGACAGCTGCAGAGTGTTCGTCAAGATTGACGGCATCTGGAGTGAGGTGGAGGCTACCGAGTTCGGCAGCTATCTTAGCTTCGACGTCTCGGGCGAGGTGATCGAGATCGCCATCGTGGAGCATACGGTAAAGCTGGCTCCCGTTCTCGCCCTTTGCGGCGGTGGAGTTATCATTCTCGCATCGGTCATCATCGTTTGCGTAATTGTCAGAAGACGGGCAAAGGCGAGGGCAAAGAAGGATGACGAGAGCTCTGCCGATGAAAAAAGCGAAGCATAAAAACAAAAATCAAAACGCACTTAACGCGGTTCTTTCCGTGTTAAGTGCGTTTTTATTATGCGAAAAATAATGTAAATTTACTTAGCTGCCGGAATATCAAGAGTCCAGGTGGTGTTTATAGCCTTGGTAGGATCAGAGCTGTTTGTCATATCAGAGCCGGAGGCATTAGTCTGCCAATACTGCACCTTAAGGCCGATGGTGGTTGCATCTGCAGTATCAAGCGACACGGTCATCCAGCCCGTATCCTTAGTGCTTGATTTGTTTGAACTGTTTTGACCCCAGCCGTTAAATGAAACGAGCTTTATAGTTCCCGAGGTGACCGAGCCAACAGAAAGCTTTACGTTCTGTCCGTAAGAGGTCCAGCCATTGGTTCTCGTAGTCGTCCAGGTGATCCTGATTTCAATACTGTTTGCAGTTCTGTTTCTGTACTCTATTTTTGCCGTATAATTGATTCCCGGTCTTACTCCTGCAGTATACTGCGAAACGGTACCGCTCTTGGTTGTTAAGGTATATACGACGTCCTTATCATATTCGGGGTCACCTGTCCAAAGTGCCTTGAGGGTTACCGTTTCAAGCGGTGCACCGATATTGGTTACAGACTCTTCATCAAGAAGTATTTTTACACCGTCATCGGTTGTCAATTCCCATCCTGCAAAAAGACAGCCTTCCTTTGTAAACTCGTTCTTTGCAAGCTTTTCTGTTCCATCAAGTGAATGCATCGTTGTGGGCATTGCTCCCGTACCACCGTTAGCATCGTACTTGATATAGTATGAGTTTTCAATCATAGAAACTATCTCGTCTTCGGGAATTGAGAAATCAAGACCTTCGACGGAAGGATTATTTAATTCATTAACAGTAGGATAATACATCATCATAGCATGCATATTATCAAGTCTGCTATATGTATTAAGATACAAACAGCCTGTTGATATTTCATAGCTTAATACCGCTATAACACGAATATTACCCGCATGAACATAAGCATAGTATCCACTCGGCAGATCGGAGCTTATCGTGATGCTTTCTGTAATTTCTGTGG
Source organism: Eubacteriales bacterium (assembly GCA_045546635.1). GTDB lineage: Bacteria > Bacillota > Clostridia > Oscillospirales > CAG-272 > UBA1740. The sequence continues at coordinate 757 of JAZQDF010000003.1, read as the reverse complement.
TTATTTGTTCTTTGTAAGCAATAGAGGTTGATACGGTGTTTGAGGTTGTGTCGGTTTCGCCCGAGGAGCCTCCCATTGAATTAGTCCAACCGTTTGTTTCTGACCCTTCCCATCCCCAATCTTTTGAGGATTCTATTTTTCCTTTCACAGAGTAATTACACACATTTTTTAACAATTTTCCAGAGCCTATCTCCGCTTCTATGCTACCGCCCAAATGTTTACTCCAATTTTCACTCTCGGTTTCGGAAAAGCTTTTGGTACCTTCCCAAGTAGACGTACTGGTTACAGATTTAGATACAGTTTGAGCAATGGATTCTGCCTTTTCCTCACTGATAGAAACTGTCTTACTTAATGTTAAGGTAATAGGATATCCTTCGTATTTATAATACATATCAGGGTTGATATTATCAAGTACAACGTGTTCAATTGTACCGAGATCGTAGAAGAAATACAAAAAACCGTCTTCGCCAACAAATGAGGATTTTAATTCAGCCCCCTCGCCTGCCGGAGTTGCGATATTCCTAAGCACCTTCCAATTGGCGGTGAGAGTAAGGTCGCCGTACATATTTTCGGGAAGTGCCGTAATATTTTCATCGGGTTCATAAATGTTTCCGTCCTCGTCAGACCAATGGGTGAAAACAAGGCCGCTCCACTTAGGTGTTTCAAGCTTAAGCTTATCTTCTATGTCATACGAGGTTACATTAGTATTATTGGGAACATTTTTATAGGTTATATCATAGGTGATAAGATCCCAATG
>JAZQDF010000002.1:0-4489 GCA_045546635.1 Eubacteriales bacterium | reverse complement strand
CGCTTGGCCTCCGACTTTATACCGCCGAGGATATTTACTCCGCCCTCACGGACAGGCTTCCCGTCAGGAAGGATGAGATAAAGGATGTGCGGCTGGTAAAACGCACACTTAATATCTCCGACAAATCAAATATCCATTACACCGCTACCGTGGCGGCAGAATTCTCTGCCGAGAGAGAGGCGGGCCTGCTTAAAATGAAAAAGAAGGTCGCACCTATGGAGGATCTCTCCCTTGACCTTCCGCCCTCCCGCTTTTCCTCCCGTCCCGTCGTTGTGGGTGCAGGCCCTGCGGGGCTTTTTGCCGCACTTCTTCTTGCCGAGGCAGGGGCAAGGCCGGTTCTTATTGACCGTGGACTCCCCGTTACCGAGCGTGAAAAGAAGGTTAATGCCTTCACCTCTCTCGGTCTGCTTGACCCCGAATGTAATATCCAGTTTGGCGAGGGCGGTGCAGGCAGCTTCTCTGACGGAAAGCTGAAGGTCGGCGGTATGGATAAATACAAGTACAAGATACTCTCCGACCTTATCTCCTTCGGTGCTCCCGAGGATATTCTCTACTCGGTCGGTGCTCATCTCGGAACCGATAAGCTCAAGAATATCGTACAAAAAATACGGCAGAAAATAATTTCTCTCGGTGGCGAGGTTCTTTTCTCGGTAAAGCTCACCTCTCTTAAGATAAATGACGGCCGCCTTGTCGGTGCTGTCTGCGAAAAGGACGGAGCCTCCTTTGATATCGATACCGACTGTCTTATTCTGGCTACCGGGCACTCCGCCCGCGATACCTTCCTTATGCTTCGTCGGATGGGCGTATCTATGATGGCAAAGGGCTTTGGCATCGGCCTCCGCATTGAGCACCCACGCGAGTATGTCGACCGCCTTATGTACGGAAATAATCCTCCCGCGGACATCGGTGCGGCAAGCTATCATCTGGTCACCCACCTTCAGGGTGGCAGAAGCGTCTACAGCTTCTGTATGTGTCCGGGCGGTACGGTGGTTGCCGCCGCCAGCGAGCAGGGAGGCATCGTCACCAACGGTATGAGCGAGTATGCGAGAGATGCGGATAATTCCAACGCCGCCTTTCTCGTGTCGGTGACTCCCGCGGACTTTGGCTCTGACGACGCCCTTTCGGGCATTGAATTGCAGCGTGCAATCGAGAGGCGTGCATTTGTCCTTGCGGGCGGGGATTATAAGGCTCCCACCACTACGATGGAGGCCTTCGTCGGTCGGGGCAGGGCAGCTGCTTCTCCCTCGCTAAAGCCCTCCTATCCCGTCGGAACGACGCCACACTCCCCCGAGGAGTATCTGCCCGACTATATCACCGATTCGCTTCGCTCTGCCATTCCCGATTTTGACAGCTGGATGGGTGGATTTTATTATCCCGACGCCTCTCTTACAGGGCCCGAAACACGTACCACCTCTCCCGTCCGCATCCTTCGTGGCTCGGACTATTCTGCCGTCGGTATCTCGGGGCTCTATCCCGCAGGCGAGGGTGCAGGCTATGCGGGTGGCATAATTTCCTCCGCACGCGACGGCCTTATGGTTGCCGAGGCGGTAATTTCGGCACACAAAAAATAGCTTTTTATATAAAAAAAGAGCAAGAGTAAAAGGTAAAGGCCTTCTATTCTTGCTCTGTTTTTATTCATTCGCGTGCCGCTCGGCAGGGCTTATACCGTACCCTTGTCATACTCCGACATCAGCACCATAAGATCTGCTATTCTCTCGCGGATCTGCGAGCCGCGGTAGGTCTCTCTGATACGCATCTTGTCGGACTTGTGCTCGAAGATTATGGTCTCCGATACTATGTCTGCGTTGTTCTTCACCGCGTCCTCCCTGTCAAAGAAGGGCTCGTGTGCCTGCAGCCTCATACCGTCCGCATTGTATATCAGCGTATAGCCGCCGATACCCGTAGAGCCGTGATATGCCTTGCAGAAGCCACCGTCAATAACCAGAATTCTGCCGTTCGCCTTAATGGGATTCTCGCCGCGGTTTACGGGCAGATGTCCGTTTATGATGTGCGAGCCAATGCTGTCAAGACCGAATTCCTCAAGTATTTTAATGGCTATCTCCTCGTTGTCCCAGGACTGATAATATGCGTTCTTTGGCTCGATCCAGGCATCCTTGTCGCTGATAAGCAGACGCTCGAAGGTGGCCATCTTTTTTCTGGCACAGAGGGGCGAATCCTTTCCGCACCATAAGAACCATAGGAAGTCCTTGCCCACCTGTCTCTCGGGCGAGCCGTCCTTTGCGAAATAACCTACTCTTGCCATTTTGTCACAGTAGTCCATAAGTGCTTTGCCACGCCTATCGCCCGCAGCAGCAAGAGGCATAAATTCTCCGCCCTCGTCCATCGGTATTGCACCGTGGTATAGAAGATTGTTGTTGTAAAGGGTATACATCGAGCCGTAGTCGTAAATGAACCTTATCTGCTTGTTCAGCTTTTCAGATCGCATAAACGCCACTCGCAGATATTCCATAACCCGACTCTCCCCGTCGGTAAGTCTGTACGGATCGTCGCCCGACAGGGTGGGGAAATAGCAGTCGCGAAGCTTGTATTCCTTGCCGCTGATGGTCACGGTTCCGCGTTTTTTGTCAATCTGCTCAAGAATAAGTCGCTCATTCATCAAAAATAAAGGATTACGCTTTATCGCCTGACCTTCAAGCTTGAATTGAATTATACTTATGGCCTTGTGCATCATAGCCAGCAGGGTGTCGTCGGTTCCGCCGTAGAAGTTACCCTCCGAGCTGCCCTTCGGCATATAGGCAGAAATATCCGAGCCGCCGTATATCTCCTCGGCAAAGAGGGCCAGCGGACGCAGGGAAATACCGTAGCCTATTTCGATAACGTCAAGGTTCTTGTAGGTAATAGAATTGTTCAGCACGGTGGCAATACACACACGCGAGCCTGCCGCCGCACCCATCCACAGGGCATCGTGATTGCCCCATTGAATATCGATAGACCTCTCACGCATCAGCTCGTCAAGTATCATATCGGCTCTTGGGCCACGGTCGAACAGATCGCCCACAATGTGCAGATGGTCGATAACCAGGCTCTTTATCGTCTCGCAAAGCCCCTTGATAAGATCCTCTGCCGCACCGATCCTGACCGCCGTTCTGACTATGCTTTCGCAGTACTGTGACTTCATAACGTCGTCACCGTCGATTAGCAGCTCCTCGAGAATATATACGAACTCGCCTGCACGCTGCCTGAGATGCTCTCGCACTACCTCGCGGGTGTATTTGCTTCCTACAAGGCGGCAGACCTTAAGCAGTCTGTCAATTGTCAGGGTGTACCAGGCGGCAATATCGCTCTCCCGTCCTCTCGCCTCGTCAAGCTTCTCCTCGGGGTAGTATATAAGGCTTGACAGCTGGGCACGCCCCTCTGCGTCAAGCTCACCCTCGAACAGCTGGCGTACCTTGTTTCTGATAACGCCCGACGCGTTTCGCCTTATGTGTGAGAAGGCCTCCCATTCGCCGTGTATGTCGCTGAGGAAATGCTCGGTTCCCTTGGGAAGATTAAGCAGACCGTTAAGTCTGATGATCTCTGCAGCCACCGCCCCGCGTGAGGGGTACTGCTTTGCCAGCTCCATAAGGTATTTTCTGTCGTTTCTGTCGATATTTGACATTTGCTCCTCCTAAAAAATAGAAAAAAGGATGTGGCAGCAGCCGATCATCCTTTTCAGCTTCAACGTGGAAAATCTCTGAAACCTATCGTCTTCCTTGTTAAAGCACCTATTTCAGCCACAGCTTATCGTATTTTTTCATTACGTAGTACAGTCCGCTACCGCCGATTCCACCGCAGACCACCTCTCCGATTCCCACCGTCAGAAGCAGGAAGGGGTATGAGTCGGGTGTGCCGTAGGCATATATCAGCACCAGCGGTACGATTATCATATTTGCAATTATTGTCGGCAACGTCGCCACCCACATATATTTCGGGGGCAAAAAGCGAAGCAGCCTTGCACCGACAGCACCGATAAGTGTTGCCAGGCTTCCGAAGATAACGTCCCATATTACCACACCGGGTACCATCAGGTTGGATATCAGACATCCGATAAACAGCCCGGGTATCGCCGCGGGGAAGAAGATCGGCAAAATACAGAGTGCCTCTGAAATCCTGAACTGAATCACTCCGCTTGACAGACCGACAAGGGTGCAAAGCTCGGTGATCAGGACGTATAGTGCGGCGATTATTGCACCGCGTGTTGTGTAGAGAGTAAGATCCTTTGCGTTTTTCATTTCTCTTTCCTTTAGTTTTGTTTTTTTGTTGCAAGCAACTCGGTGAGGAAGGTTTCGAACTCACCCAAATTATTATATCACAAGTAAAGGCTAAAAACAATACCAAAAGAAAATATTTTTATATGCCTTAGCAGTAAATGAAGGTTTTGTCAAGAGCAAAAAGGACCGACTTGCGTCGGTCCCAAATTTAGTATGTGCTTCTTAAATAATCAATAAAGAGCTGACAATCCTCCGTTAGTTCCTCTTTATCGATTTCT
>JAZQDF010000001.1:0-12966 GCA_045546635.1 Eubacteriales bacterium | reverse complement strand
CGCCGTCTATACGTGACACGTAGATACCCTCTGTGAGCAAATCGTGGTCAACGGTGAAGGAGGCAATTTTGCTTGGTTTATTCATAAAAAACCTCTAATTTGTAAATAGTTATTTGCAAAAAGCACCTATTTGCGACGATTTTCGGCGAATAAGTGCTTTTGCTTTATGATAAAAGTTGAAATAAATTTTGAATTAATTCAGGAATAAAATCAGATTAATTCGTGACTAAAGGTCGGATTAATTCGGAATTAAATCCGTCTGAATTTTAATCAGAACTTGATTCTTTCTGCGATGTAGGACTTAACCTCAGAGAGAGGAATTCTAACCTGCTCCATAGAGTCTCTGTCACGGATGGTTACGCAGTTGTCGTTCTCGGTATCGAAGTCATAGGTGATGCAGAAGGGAGTACCGATCTCATCCTGACGGCGATATCTCTTACCGATAGAGCCGGTCTCGTCGAACTCGGTGTTGAACTCCTTAGCAAGCTCGTCGAAGAGCTCTAGAGCCTTCTCGGAGAGCTTCTTGGAGAGAGGAAGAACAGCGCACTTAACAGGTGCAAGAGCGGGATGAAGATGAAGAACTGTACGAACGTCGCCTGCTGCGATCTCCTCCTCGTCGTAAGCGTCAACGAGGAATGCAAGAGTAACTCTGTCAGCACCAAGGGAGGGCTCAACAACGTAGGGAACGTAGTGCTCGCCTGTCTCCTGATCGAAGAAGGTCAGATCCTTGCCGGAGTGGTTGCCGTGCTGGGTAAGGTCGTAGTCGGTTCTGTCTGCAATGCCCCAAAGCTCGCCCCAGCCGAAGGGGAAGAGGAACTCAAAGTCGGTCGTTGCCTTGGAGTAGAAGCAAAGCTCCTCGGGATCGTGATCGCGAAGGCGAAGGTTCTCCTCCTTCATACCGAGGTTAAGCAGCCACTGGTGGCAAAAATCCTTCCAATATGCAAACCACTCAAGGTCGGTACCGGGCTTGCAGAAGAACTCAAGCTCCATCTGCTCGAACTCACGGGTTCTGAAGACGAAGTTGCCGGGGGTGATCTCGTTACGGAAGGATTTACCGATCTGGCAGATACCGAAGGGCAGCTTCTTTCTTGCACTACGCTGTACCGCGGGGAAGTTTACGAAAATACCCTGTGCGGTCTCGGGACGAAGGTAAACGGTGGAGGAGGATTCCTCGGTAACACCGATAAAGGTCTTGAACATAAGGTTGAACTTTTTGATGTCGGCAAAGTCCTTGCCGCCGCAGATAGGACAAACAATGCCCTTATCCTTGATATAAGAAGCCATCTCCTCAAAGCTCCAGGATGCGGGGTTGTCGTTGAGTCCGTTCTGGAAGGCGTAGTCCTCGATAAGCTTGTCTGCTCTGTGACGTGCCTTACAGCCCTTACAGTCCATAAGGGGATCGGAGAAGCCGCCAACGTGACCGGATGCAACCCAGGTCTCGGGGTTCATAATAATCGCCGCGTCAAGTCCAACGTTGTAGCGGGACTCCTGCACGAACTTTTTCCACCAGGCACGCTTTACGTTGTTCTTGAACTCAACGCCGAGGGGGCCGTAGTCCCAGGAGTTGGCGAGGCCGCCGTAGATCTCCGAGCCGGGGAAGATGAAGCCTCTGTTCTTACAGAGGGCAACGATTTTTTCCATTGTCTTTTTGCTGTTTTCCATTATTTTCTCCTCAAAATGCGAGTATTTTTATTTATTTTGTAAATATTAGTTGTCAATATATGCAATCTCGCCGTAAATTTTACCGTTTTCGTGGCGTAGCGGTCTTACGAAAACAAGACTGCCCGAGAGACCTTTTTCTCCCCTTACACTCACCTCGATATAGGACTCGGAGTGGGCGGTATATACGCCGTCGCGGTAGCTCTCAAGTATGCAGGACAGCTCTTTTCCCTCGGCAACGACCTCGCCGAGAACCGAGTCACGCACGCTCTCACATTCCTTTATCAGCCTTGCGGAGCGATCACGCTTAACCGCCTCGGGAATCTGACCGTCAAAATCAGCCGCAGGCGTTCCCTCTCGCCTGGAATAAGCGAAGACGTGAGCGTCAAGCAGCCTTGCCTCTCTTACGAAGCGGACGGTGTCGAGAAAATCCTCCTCGCTCTCACCCGGGAATCCCACCATAAGATCGGCGGTAAACATCACGTTTGGCATAATTTCGCGTATACGTGCTATGTTTTTCAGTGCCATAGCCGAGTTGTAGCGGCGTTTCATACGGCGGAGAGCAGCGTCCGAGCCGCTCTGCATAGACACGTGAAAATGCGGAACCATTATCTTAAGTCCCCCTACTCTTTCGGTGAATCTCTCACCGAGAAGCTCGGGTGCCATAGAGCCAAGCCTTATCCTCTCACAGCTGTGACGGGCGTCAAGCTCGCAAAGAAGGTCGGCAAGGTCGTATTTTTCCTCAAAATCCGCACCGTAGGAGCCGGTTTCTATACCTGTAAGAACTACCTCAAGAGTGCCGTCTCGGTAAAGACCCTCTACCTCGGCGATAACCTGGTCGGGACGCTTGGAGCGGACGGGGCCTCTTGCACCCGATATAGCACAGTAGGTGCATCTGCACTCGCAGCCGTCCTCTATCTTCACGTAGGCACGGGTTCTCGGAGCTTTTCTCACGCACATAGGCTCAAACGCCGCCCCGTCAAGCGGGACAACTAAATTAGGAATTTTACCATTCTGCATTCCGCCTTCTGCATTCAGAAGCCTGTTCGCTATTTCAACGCATTTCATTTTATCCGCTGTGCCGATAACTGCTCCTACGCCCTCGATCGCCGCCACCTCCTCGGGTGAGCGTTGACTGTAGCAGCCGATAACGATAACCCGGGCATCGGGATTTTTCTTTATGGCACGGCGTATATATTTACGCGACTTGGCGTCGCTCTCGGCGGTGACGGTACAGGTATTTATAACGTACACGTCGCAGACCGAGTCAAATGGACATACCTCGTATCCCGCCGCCGAAAACGCCTCGCTTATCGCCTCGGTTTCATAAAGCGAGACCTTACAGCCCAGGGTGTAAAGCCCAACCTTAGCCATGCTCTTTAACGTATTCGGGCTTAACCACCGCCACGAAGGGCAGGTCGCGGTACTTCTCAAAGAGATCAAGACCGTAGCCGAACACGAACTCGTCGGGAATAACCTTGCCCGTGTAGTCGGGATCAAACTCCACCTTACGTCTGGATGGCTTATCAAGGAGGGCGACAGTCTTAACGCTTCTTGCACCCCTCTGCGTCAGATGAGCCACAAGGAAGGTCAGCGTGTTGCCCGAGTCAACGATATCCTCAACGACGAGAAAATCGCACTTATCAAAATCAGGTCTGTCAAAATCAAGCTTCATACAGATCCTTCCCGACGACTCGGTGCTGTTACCGTAGGAAGAAACCCTGACGACCTCCAGCTCCAGGGGAACGTTAAGCTTCTTCATAAGATCGGTGGTAAAGGGCATCGCTCCCTTAAGAACCGAAACGATTACGAGATTTTTGTCCTCAGAGCTGTAATCGGCGTTGATCTGGTCAGCAAGTCTTGTGACGATCGCGTCGATCTCCTCCTCGGGAACAAGTACCTTTTCGATAATGTTGTCAAGCACAGAAAAACACCTTGCCATTTTAGATTTTAATTACAATAATATATTTTAACAGAAACCCGTGAAAAAGTCAAGAGAAAAGGATGCCCTTCTCCCTCTTTTTTATAAAATCACACCAAAAAGCTTCGCCCCCGCCCTTCCCCTGCCGCTATTAAAAAACAAATTCAGATGCTTCTATTAAATTATGATAAGAAAAAGGACTTGTTAGAATGTTGATGGGCGATTAATTAGGCAATTTACTTAAATATTTTACTGTTTATTTATTAATAATGTTAAAATGTTAAAAGTTTTCTGAAATCTATTGACAAATTGAATATTTTCGGTTATAATGTATTCTGCTTTCGTATGAGTATTCTTATGGATACGCGAAATTTGGGGGCTGTGGCTCCCGACGTTAATCAAATTTTACAAGGAGGTGCGAGTCATGAAGAGAACATACCAGCCCAAGAAGAGACAGAGAAAAAAGGAACATGGCTTCAGAAAGAGAATGGCTACCGCTAACGGCAGAAAAGTTCTTAAGAGAAGACGCGCCAAGGGTAGAGCGAAGCTCACCTACTAATTAAGAGTCAGAAATTCTGACCTGGTCGTCACGGACGGCCGACAAATCCTCCGATAAAGTGCTATAGACATTTATCGGAGGATTTTGCGTAATTAAAGCATTTAAGGGGGATACGGATATGAAGTTTGTTGCTATCAAAGAAAACCATCTGTATTCCAAAGCGTATTCCAAGGGTAAGAGAGCAGTGACGTCGGCTCTCGCAGTATACGTACTACCCGACTATGCCGCGAAGCGGCTTGCGAAGGCACACCCCGAAAAGAAGGTGGTAAACCGCATCGGTCTTACCACGTCAACAAAGCTTGGAGGTGCGGTGACAAGAAACCGCACACGCCGTATTATGCGTGAGGGACTCAGAGCACTTGAGAAGGAAAAGCAGCTCAAGGTTGGCTTTTTAATCGTTATCGCGGCACGCTCTGCGGCAGTAAATCTCAAAAGCTGTGAGATCAAGGAGCATCTTGATTTCGCATTTAAAAAGCTCGGTATGTATGCCGACACTGATGATTAGGCTATGAAGCACGTAATGATATGGCTCATACGCCTATACAAGAAGTACATCTCACCCCTAAAACCGCCCTGCTGCAGGTTTACACCGACCTGCTCGGCCTATGCCATTGAGGCATTTCAGAAACGTGGCTTTTTTGCGGGCTTTATCCTTATGACCTGGCGTATACTGCGTTGCAACCCCTTCTGTAAGGGAGGTTACGACCCCGTACCCGACAAGGGATTTAAAAGCTTCTCAAAATGCAGGGAAAACGAATGTGAGGATTATACGCATACCGACACTTAGGAAAAAGAAAAGGAAAAAGCAAAATGTTAGATTGGCTTTACGAATTGATTGGAACCATGCTTTCGTGGTTCAGCAGCCTGTTTGGCGGACAGTACGTATTCGGACTTTTACTTTACGCACTTGTTTTCAAGCTTCTGTTCCTGCCCTTCTCGATTAAGCAGCAGAAGAATCAGATCAAAATGGCACAGCTTACGCCAAAAATCGAGCTTATCAAAGCAAAATACAGAGGAAGAACCGACCAGGTAACTATGCAAAAGCAGCAGCAGGAAATTATGGAGCTGCAGCAGAAGGAGGGCTACAGCCCCTTCTCAGGTTGCTTACCCCTGCTCCTTCAGTTGCCTATAATTACCTTCCTTTATAAGGTTATCAGAGGACCGCTCTCCTACATCTGCGGCTTCTCTGCAGACGAGATCAACAGCATCAAGTCTATTATCGGCTCTACCCAGATAGACGAGATCCAGCTCGTCGGTGAGATCAACAAGTATACGGGCGACGGACTTGCAGAGTTCGCCACCAGACTTGAAAAGCTTCCCGACCTTACCCTCTTCGGCACAGACATCTCGGCGGTACCGTGGGATTCGCTCCGCGGTGCTATCGAATTCTCCTGGATCATTATCATTCCCGTTCTCGCAGCGGCTCTTACCTGGCTGTCTATGTTCCTCGCCCGTAAGTGGAATGCGAATCCCGCAGCCCAGCAGCAGGACAATCCCCAGGCAAATATGTCTATGAAGATGATGGATCTTATGATGCCCGCAATGACGCTTATTATCGCGTTCGGCTTCTCGGCAATGATGGGTATCTACTGGATCTATCAGTCCGCACTCGGAATTCTCCAGTCCTTCATTCTCTCTAAGGCTATGCCCCTCCCCAAGTACTCGGAGGAGGATCTTAAGGAGATGAAGAAGGCACAGAAGGAGGCTGAAAAGGCGGCAAGAGCAGCCGCAAAGAACGCACCCAAGGTACGCTCGCTTCATTACATTGATGACGAGGATTACGACACACTTCCCGAGATCGAGTCGAACGGCAAGGACGACAAGAACAAGGGTAGTCTTGAAATTGACGACATTTAATTTAAGAAAGAAGTAAATTATGATTAAAGAAGTTACAGCAGTCGGCAAGGACATACTTGACGCCAAGGAAAATGCAAGACTTGCACTTGGAGCAGGCGAGCTTGACGACGTACAGTTTGAAATAATCGACTCGGGCAGCAAGGGCATCTTCGGCATCATCGGTGTCAGACCCGCTAAGGTAAGAGCCTACATCGAGCTTCCCGACGCACACGAGAAGAGAGGCAGAAACGACTCTCAGAAAAGAGACAGAGGCGAGGGCAAGAAGACCGAGCGTCGCGACGACAAGAAGGGCGGCAAGAAGTCTGACAAGAAGCCCGAGCGTAAGCCTGAGAAGAAGGCTGAGAAGAAGGCCGACGAGCCTAAGAAGAGTGCTCCCAAGAGCGAGGTTATTCCCGAGGCAGAGCTTAAGATGGAGCGTCGCTTCGTAGAGGACGGCGAGGATATGTCCTTCGATTTCGTTAAGACGGTTATCGCAGATATCGGACTCTCCGCTGAGGCAGAGCTTTACTCCTGCGAGGACGGCACAAGAAGGATCACCATCGTTGGTGAGGATGCATCCGCACTTATCGGTCATCACGGCGATACCCTTGACGCACTTCAGTATCTTGCAAATCTTGCATCTGCAAGAAAGAACAGCAAGGGCGAGCGTGACAAGAGCCGCGTAACCATCGATATTGAGGGCTATAGAAAGAAGAGAGAGGAAACTCTTCGTGCACTTGCAAGAAGAATGGCGGCTAAGGCACTTCGTAATAAGAGAAGCGTTATGCTGGAGCCTATGAGTGCATACGAGAGAAGAATCATCCACTCCGAGATCCAGGGCATCGAGGGCGTTTCCACAAACTCTATCGGAAGCGATAACAACAGGAAGATAGTTATCTTCCTCACCGACAAGAAGCCCAAGGAGCTCTTTGAGGAGAGCGAGGCTGCCGAGATCACGGCAGAGGAATAATGAATAATCTGACGCAGGTAATTGCGGCAGTTTCTACCCCACCCGGCAAGGGTGGGGTTGCCATTATCCGTATGTCGGGTGAGGGTGCCTTTGAAATTGCCGAGCGAGTGTTCTTCCCCATATCGGGAAGGAGTTTTTCCGAATACGAGCCACGCCTTCAGGTATACGGTCATATCGTTGAGGACGGCGAGAGGATCGATGACGTTCTTGCCACACGCTTCCCTGCCCCTCATTCCTACACGGGTGAGGATACGGTGGAGATCGGCTGCCACGGCGGTATTCTGGTGACACGTACGGTGCTTGAGGCCCTGCTTCGTGCAGGTGCAAGAGTGGCAGAGGCAGGCGAGTTCACCCGCCGTGCCTTCATAAACGGCAGGCTGAGTCTGACCGAGGCAGAGGCCATCTCGGATCTTTTAGAGGCAAGATCCCGCGAGCAGATAAGACTGGCGGGCGACGGTGCGAGATCAAGGCTTTCCGGCCGTATTGCAAAAATAAGAGGCGAGCTTGTGTCCCTTATGAGCTCGGTATACGCAAGAATTGACTATCCCGACGAGGATCTTGGCGATTTTTCCGACGGTGAGCTGCTTACACGTATATATAATATAAAGGAAGACTGCGAAAATCTGCTTTCGACCTACCGTACGGGCAGAGCTATCAGCGAGGGCGTGCGATGTGTCCTTTGCGGCAAGCCCAACGTAGGCAAAAGCACTATTTATAACCTTCTGGTAGGCGAGGACGCCGCTATCGTCACCGATATTCCCGGTACTACACGCGACGTGCTTGAGAAAAGTCTGCCCTTGGGCAGAATTATGCTTAATCTCAGCGATACGGCAGGCATCAGAGAGGACAAAAATGCCGACGCCGTTGAGAGCATCGGAATCAGAAAAAGCCGTGAAATGATAGAGAAATGTGAACTTTTGTTTGCAATTTTCGACATTTCACACCCCTTCGATGAGGAGGACGAGCTTATCATCCAGGTGGCAAACAGCGTTAACGTGCCGAAGGTCGCGATTCTGAACAAGACCGATCTTAGTGCTGAATTTGACCTCGAGCACCTTCGTGCATTTGACAAGGTGATCAAGGCCTCGGCAATTAACGGCGAGAGCGAGCTTATAAAATCCCTCGCTGAATTCGTTGACGCAGCCTTCACCGACGAGCGTATCGTTATCGGGCAGGATGCGGTTATCTCCTCCGCAAGACAGCACGCGGCACTTACAAGATGCCTTGACTATCTCAGGGCGGCGGCAGAGAGCCTGGAGCTTGGCTTCGCCCAGGATGCGGCGTCAAGCGATATCGAGCGTGCACTCGGTGCAATATCCGAGCTTGACGGAAGAGCTGTCAGCGAGGAGATCGTCAGCGATATATTCTCTAAATTCTGTGTTGGAAAGTAAATTATACTCTATACGTAGAATACCAATTATTAACGAGGTAATCAAGGAATGGAAAGCAAGAGATTTAAAAAGAACGACGAGGGCTTTATCTGTAAGAACTGCGGACGTGAGGTCGAGCCCCTTGGCTACACCTCGCGAAACCATTGTCCCTTCTGCCTCTGCTCGTTGCACGTAGATATTAATCCCGGCGACAGAGCAAACGATTGCGGCGGTATTCTCCGCCCCATCCAGACGCTTCCCGATCCGAAGAAGGGATATATTATCATCCACCGCTGTGAAAAATGCGGCAGCGTGGTAAGAAACAAGGCCGCCCTTGAGGGCAGCCAGCCCGACGACAACGACCTGCTTATCAGATTGACTGCAGGAATTAATTGATCCCAAATCAAGCCGTCGGAGAATGACAAGCATAAGCATTTAATATTGGTAAAAAAGGGCGAGACATCGCCCTTTTCCTTTTATACATTTTCCGCGGAGCAATTATTATGCAGGGTAATTCGGAGCGTAAGAGAACGGATTTTTTCATCCGAAGCAGGACGGCTTTATTGCCGTTTTTTCGATTGATGTACAATATGCACAACTGTCGGCTCATCTTTTTGTATAACCTGCTTTCTACCTATTAATAATAAATAAAGATTTAGCTAAAATATTTTGTTAAATATTTAATTTTCATTATTTTGCTTGATTTTTTCATCAAAAAGTGCTAACATATATTTATGTAAAATGGAAATTTATGGGCGTATTACCAAAACGCCGTAATATGCGTCGAGGGAGAAGATATGTACAGAAAGCTTATGAGTGCCTTGCAAATGCTCAACCTTCTCTTCCAGGCGTTGTATTCGCTGGCCTTTCCAATAGGCGTCGCGGTGCTGCTGTCCTACCTGCTGACAAGATACGCGTCGGCACCAGGCTGGATATGGGCGGTGCTTATTCTGATCGGTACCTTTATGGGACTTTATTCTATGGTAAAATTTCTTCTCTCTGCCCTGTCCGGACTCGAGCGGCTTGAGAAGGGGAGAGAGATGGCCGATGCCGAAAGACGTGAAAAGGAAGAAAAGCGTAAAATGCTGAATGAATCGCTTGCATCAAAAGCAAGCGAGGAGGATGATCAATGAGTAGAAAGCAAACTACCTTCAACGAAATACTCAGCTTTACTCTCGGCGAGCTTATTATAGCGGCACTTACCGTCCTTGGCGGTCTTGTGCTCAGCCTTGCCGGTGTGATAAGCTTTGATTATAAGATAATTACGGGTGCGATCCTGGGCTTTGCAGTAATCGTAGCGAACTACACTATGCTGTCCTTTTCGGTCAACAGGGCCATAGCCAGCTATATGGAGCTTCGCGGCAACGGTGAGATGAGCGACGAGGAGGCAGAGCAATTTGCCAAGGACAACTCGCGTCTTATTCAGAATGCTATCGCAAGATCCTTCGTTATAAGAACCGCATCGATGGTGGCAGCACTGGTATTAGCCTTTCTTACCGGATGGTTCAGCCCACTGGCTACGGCGATACCGATGCTCGCCTTCCGTCCGCTGCTTACCGTAATCGAGCTTATCAGAAAAAAATATGACAAGGAGCCTGATCCCGAAAAAATCGTCAGATACGGTTTTGACGACGGGGATAAGGACGAAAAGGAGAGTGATTAATTAATGGAAATACAGGTTACCGGCCCGAAGGTCTTTTTAGAGCTTCCCTTCAACCTGCCTGACAGCACCATCTTCACGATGAAGAACCTTATCACCCAGACCACCATCACGCTGCTGGCGGTGACGCTTATACTCGGAATTCTCGCAATAGTCCTTACGAGAAAAATCACGAAGCGTCCCGGAAAGCTGCAGGTTCTGCTGGAAAAGGGCGTGACTATGATCTACAATCTTGTAGAGGATACGATGGGCAAGCATAATCTGAAGTTTGCCCCCTATATCGGAACTCTGTTCGTCTGCTCCATATTCGGCTCTGTCATCGGTATGACGCAGATATTCCGCTCCACGACCGCCGATCTCTCGGTGACTATGGCGTGGGCGTTGGTCACCACCGGTCTGGTATGGGCGAACAACATCAGAAACTTCGGTCTTAAGGCTTGGCTCAAGGGCTTTACCGAGCCTATCTTTGTTATGACTCCTATGAACATCGTATCGGAGATCGCCTCTCCCCTGTCCCTCGCATTCCGTCACTTCGGTAACGTAGCGGGCGGCGGTGTTCTTACCACCCTTATTTATGCGGCACTCGCCCTGCTGTCCAACGTCCTGTTCGGCTGGCTTCCCGGACTGCTGGGAGAGATTCCCTTCTTCCAGGCAGGCATTCCCGCAATTCTGTCGATCTATTTCGACCTCTTCTCCGGCTTCGTACAGGCCTTCGTATTCTGTCTTCTTACGATGGTATACGTCGCAGGTGCTTGCCCTCCCCCCGAGGAGCTGCCCGAGGACAGACGTGCCATCATCGAGGCTAAAGAGGCAAAAAAACAGCTCAGAAGAGCTAAATAATCACATTTTCACAGTTAGCAAAAGCAAAAATATATTTTAATTTTTAAATTCAGGAGGTTTTTTAAAATGGAAGGAATGAAGTATCTTGCAGCAGGTCTCTGTATGGGTCTTGGAGCACTTGGCCCCGCACTTGGAGAAGGTAATGCGGTTAGTAAGGCTCTTGAGTCTATGGCTCGCCAGCCCGAGATGGCAGGCACCCTTCGTACCAATATGATTCTTGGTTGTGCAGTTACCGAGACCACAGGTATTTATTCTCTCGTTATTTCGCTTCTTATTCTCTTCCTTTAATACCAAAGAGAAACATTAGTTAAAAAGGTAAAAAAGGAGAACCCAAATGGGACTTTTAGAAGCAACAGGCTCTGTGCTTGACAAATTCGAAAGCTTTGTCGGTGTTAATTTCTGGACAATGATTTTCGCCTGGGTCAATCTTCTCATCCTGTATCTGCTCTTCAAGAAATTCTTGTTCGTTCCCG
Source organism: Eubacteriales bacterium (assembly GCA_045546635.1). GTDB lineage: Bacteria > Bacillota > Clostridia > Oscillospirales > CAG-272 > UBA1740. Next base: position 1,678 of record JAZQDF010000001.1, on the reverse strand, counting down.
TCAAGAATATGATTGACGCAAGGCAGAAGGAGATAGACGATATGTACTCCAGTGCCGAGAGTGCGAAGGAAAACGCCGAGCAGCTTCAGGCTCAGTACCAGGACAAGATCAGCCACGCAGAGGAGGAGAGCGAGGAGATCGTCAAGAAGGCGGTCCGCCGTGCCCAGCTTAAGGAAGAGGAAATCCTCAAGGAGGCTAACGTACAGGCAGAGCGTACCCTCGAGCGTGCTCAGGAGCAGATCGCTCTTGAGAAGAAGCAGGCGATCAACGACGTTAAGGATCAGGTATCCCAGATGGCTATCGGCATTGCGTCCGCGGTTATTGAGCGTGACGTATCCGAGAGCGAGCATAAAGAGCTTATAGATGATTTTATAGGCAATATGGGTAAAGAGTAATGACGGGCATACAGGAATACGGAAGGGCCCTCTTCCTGATTACCGAGGAGGATGGCGTATCCGATAAAGTAATTAACGACGTCAGAGTGGCAGACGGTATTTTTGCAAAAAATCCCGAATACGTCAGGCTGCTTGACTCACCCGCGGTTCCTAAGGATGAGCGTGTCGCACTTGTAGACCGTGCATTCGCAGGACTTGACGAGCGACTTTCCAACCTTATCAAGATCCTTACAGAGAGGCGTGTTATTCATCTCTTTGGTAAGGTAGCAGGGGAATACTATGCCCTTTACGACGAATCAAGAGGCATTCTCAGAGTCGAGGCGGTAACCGCAATTCCTCTTACAAAAGAGCAGAGCGAGGCTATCACAAGAAAGCTTTCGCTGTCGCTTGGTAAGAAAATTGTGCTTCGCAACACCGTTGACAGATCTATTCTCGGCGGTGTCAAGCTTCGCTATGCGGATATTCAGCTTGACGGCTCGGTTAAGACCAGGCTTGATAAGTTTGAGGAGGCACTCAAAAATACGGTAATTTAAGGATCCGTGAAATCCCCTCACGCGTCCAACAACAAATAACCCTTCATAAATTATGGAGGGAGAAAGAAGAACAAGATGCAGTCTAAATTAGATGATATCAGCAAGATAATTAAAGAGCAGATAAGAAACTACTCTAAGAAGACCGAGCAGGATGAGGTCGGCTACGTTATCTCGGTTGGTGACGGTATCGCGAAGGTTCACGGCATCGATAAGTGCAAGGCAAACGAGCTGCTGGAGTTTTCCAACGGCAGCTACGGTATGGCTCTTAACCTTGAGGAAAGCCACATCAGCGTGGTTCTTCTCGGTAACGACGTGGGTATTGCCGAGGGCAGCCTTGTAAAGCGTACGGGAAGAGTCGTATCCGTTCCCGTAGGTGATAATCTTATCGGCAGAGTCGTAAACGCACTTGGCGAGCCTATTGATGCAGGCGGACCTATTACCGCCGCACAGTACAGCCCCATCGAGCGTAAGGCGTACGGCATTATCGAGAGAAAGTCGGTTTCGGTTCCCCTTCAGACGGGTATCAAGGCTATCGACTCGATGATTCCCATCGGTCGCGGTCAGAGAGAGCTTATTATCGGCGACAGACAAACGGGTAAGACGGTTATCGCAACCGATACCATTATAAATCAGAAGGGTAAGGGCGTTATCTGTATCTACGTTGCTATCGGTCAGAAGCAGTCTACCGTTACGAACGTGGTCGACACCCTCTACAAGAACGGTGCAATGGACTATACCATCGTTGTAAGT